>NZ_QEHP01000094.1:32650-67670 GCF_003094695.1 Chryseobacterium sp. HMWF035
TATTAACGTCTCCTAAATAGTCTGCAAGTTGATCTAGCGTCATGTGATCTGCGATAGTTTGGCTAACTTGAAGAACTTTTCCACAAGAAGTTCTGAAAGGGAAAGCAGAAACTACACCTGCCACTAAGAAAGCCCCTAATAAAATTGCTTTTTTCATCTGTTTTTTCATTTGTTAAACAGATCAAAAATAAAAATTTAGTACAATAAAATATAATTTTCTTTTTGCGATTTTATTGCGATTTTTCGCAAAAAAATTATCTTTACACTAAACTTTACAGAAATGGAAAAAACAAAACTCATCGAAGCCCGCAAAAGAAGAAACATCAGCCAGGAAAGAATGGCAGACATCCTTTCTATGGATGTTTCCAACTACAACCGAAGAGAGAAAGGAACGGCAAAAATTTCTTTATCGGAATGGCAGAAAATTGCAGAAGTATTGGAAGTTCCTTTCGAAGAGGTTTATGAAAATGAAGAGAGTTTAGTTTTTATTTTTAACGACAATTCTACAGGTAATGGAATTGTTAATACCAATAATTACAACATTCCACTTTCTTTGTGGGAATCTCAGAAAAAATACATCGATAAACTGGAAGCAGAGATTGAAACACTAAAAGCAGAAATCGCAAAATACAAATAACCTTTCGCGGTGCAGTTTTTGTATTTTATGCTTCATAAAAGTTTAAGTTATGAGATTTGAAAATAATAAATCGGGAAACGGCGGAGTCATTACTTTAAATAATGATGTTAAAGAAATCGGAAGATTAACGTACACAATTTTCCCCGAAGACAGCAAATTCATTATTTCCTTCGTTCTGGTTCACCCCGAATTTGAAGGTCGCGGAATGGGAAAATATCTGGTAGAAGAAGCCATTAAATTTGCTCGCGAAAACAACTGGAAAGTCTACCCGCACTGTTCTTACGCGCGATCTGTGATGATGAGAATGAAGGATGTGGAAGATATTTTTTTACAGCGTTAACACTTCGTTCACCAAGATTTCCTCAATATCATCCGGATAATCTACTTTCAGATGCTGATCAGAATTTACCCAATTCTGTATTTCTTCAAGCTTCAATACTTTAGAATTCGGAATTCCCATCTTGTCTAAAGCGCAGGCGTTGCATTCCTGCTCATATTGATTATGAATAGGAATTACGAACAGTTTTTTATCCATAAAAAGTGCTTCTGCGGGACTTTCGAAACCTGCATTGCAGAGAATACCATCGCAGTTTTCAAACGCTTTTAAGTATTGAATTTCATCAATCGGAAAAATTTCAACATTATTTTCCTTAAACTGCAATTTTGAATATTTGGAAAAAACTTTCCATTCTACCGGAATCTGCTTTAAAACTTTAATGATATTTTCATCCGAAAAACTCGGAAGATACACCAGATAAAAACCTTTTTTGTTGGGATTTAAGTTTCGGATTTTCCTTCTAATGACCGGTTTTTTTATCTGAGGATGATAATTTTCGAAGTGGAAACCAATTCTTCTTTCGCTCGGAACATAATATTTCAGCACCATTTCCCCGAAAAAATCTTTTTTATCCGGTTTTGGCGTTTCTTTAAAAAACATGGAAGCCTGATGACTCAACTCGATCATCGGATGTTTTTTGAATTTACAAGCCCATCCCGTTAAAGGTTCATAATCGTTGATGACTAAATCGTACTGAGAAAGCTCAATTTCGCGGATCGCTTTGAAGGCTTCTAAAAAACTATTGTCTGTAAACGTTTTTCGATAGGATAAACCGCCTGTTTTATCATAAAGAAGGGAAACGCCTTTGTGTTTAAAATTAATATCAAAATTAGCCTTTAACTGCGACTGATGTCCGCTGATAAGTGTATCGACAGAAGCATATTTTTTCAGGATCGGAACGATTTCCTGCGCTCGTGCAACGTGTCCGTTTCCTGTTCCCTGAAAAGCGTATAAAATTCTCATTGGCTGAAGTTGGTTACTATTTTTAAAAGTTCATCACTATCGATTTCCTGAATTTCCTCTGCGGTATCATCTTTTAAAGAATCTTTATGTTCGTCATAATAAAAAATCTTCCACTCGTTATTATTGTACTCCAGTGCGGAAAGATTTTCGATCCAGTCGCCGGAATTAAGATACGTGCAGGAACCTTTTTTATTAATCACCTCCCGAATCTGCGGCTGATGAATGTGTCCGCAAACTACGTAATCGTAATGATTGTCGATGGCAAGTTCGGAAGCAGTCAGCTCAAAATCCCCAATGTATTTTACCGCTTTCTTCACATTGTTTTTAATTTTTTTTGAAAATGAATATTTTTCTTTTCCCATTTTCTCCAAAAACCAATTGACAACATTATTAATCACAATTAATAAATCGTAGCCTTTTCCTCCCAGTTTAGCAATCCATTTCGAATGCTGAACAGAGGCATCGAACACATCTCCGTGAAAGATCCATGTTTTTTTATTGTCTATGTCTAAACAGATTTTATTACAGACTTTAAGTTTACCCAGTTGGAAGTCGGTAAACTTCCGGAACATCTCATCATGATTTCCGGTAATGTAGAAAACATCTGTGTTTTTTGTGGCAAAGGACAATATCTTTTTGATGACCTTTAAATGGGGTTTAGGGAAGTAAGACTTTTTGAATTGCCAGATATCGATAATATCTCCATTCAAAACTAAAGTTTTAGGCTGAATAGAATTAAGATATCGCAGTAATTCTTTAGCCTTACATCCGTAAGTTCCCAGATGAACATCCGATATAACAACTAATTCGACGTTTCTTTTCATAGTTTTATGCAAAGAAACTACTTGAAAGTTAACTGTATATGAATGTTATATTATTTTTTTACTTATCCTTAATTCATCATAATGCTTAATTTTAACGCAAAGTTCGCAAAAGTTTTTAAATATTAACCGCTTTTTAAGCTCGCAAAGGTACTTCGACAAACTCAGCATAAACTATTCACTCAGCAAAGATCCCAAAGTTTTTTATTGATGATAAATTCCGGACAACCACTATTTTTTAGAGAGTTTCCATCAACTCTTCTGTAATTTCCATATTATGATACACGTTTTGTACATCATCATCGTCCTCGAAACGCTCAAGCATTTTCATATTTGCCTTGAACTGCTCTTCGTTCACTTCCTTTGTATTATTCGGAATTCTCTGAAGTTCTGCGCTTTTTGCCTCAATTCCCAGTTCATCAAGCTTGTGAGATAAAGAACCGAAATCTTCGAAAGCTGTTGTAATCATTACTTCTTCTTCGTCTTTTTCTACGTCTTCTGCTCCGCCGTCAATCATTTCCATTTCAAAATCGTCCCAATCCATTTTAATCTGAGTTAAATCGATCGTGAAAATTCCTTTTCTGTCGAAGATGAAAGCTAGTTCTCCGTTCTTACCAAGATTACCGTCAAACTTATTGAAAATAGCTCTTACATTGGCAACAGTTCTTGTTGTATTGTTTGTCGTACATTCTACGAAAAAAGCAACACCACCTTGTCCATAACCTTCGTAAGTAATTTCTTCATAGTTTTCTGCATCTGCTCCACTTGCCTTTTTAATCGCTCTTTCTACGTTGTCTTTCGGCATGTTTGCACCTTTTGCATTCTGGATGCATCTTCTTAGTGCAGGATTAGATTCCGGATCAGGACCTCCTGCTTTTACTGCCAATGCAATATCTTTACCTATTTTAGAAAATGTTTTAGCCATCTTGTCCCATCTGGCCATTTTAGAAGCTTTTCTATATTCAAACGCTCTTCCCATTTTATATTTTTAATTTTCAACAAAATTACTTAAAAGTGAACGAAAAAAAAATACCCCCAGAGAACTGGAGGTATTTATATTTAGAAAAATTTAATTATTTTTTCTTTTTAGCCGGAGCTTTTTTCTTAGCTGGAGCTTTTTTCTTAACTACTTTTACCGGAGTTGGATCTTCGTAGTCTCTCTTTTTAAGAGATTCCCATTGAGCCGCGTCTTCGATAGCGTTAACAACTACTTTTCTGTCAACTTGTCTTTCAGCATCAGAAGCAGTAGCAGGTACAGTAGCTTTAGCTTTACCTACACCGATTGATTTAAGAGCGTTAGCATCTACACCTCTTGCATCTAAAGCAGCAACTACAGCAGCAGCTCTTTCTCTAGATAGTTTCAAGTTGTAAGCTTCAGATCCTTTAGCATCAGTTCTACCTTCTAATAGATAGTTACCACCATCTTTTTTGATTAGATCAGCAGCAGCATCAAGAGCTGGCTTAGATTCAGCTTTGATAGTAGCTTTATTGAAATCGAAGAATACACTTCCGAATTTTTTCTCTAATTCGTCAGCAGTTACTTTCTTAGGCTTAGGACATCCGTTGTATTCTGGAAGACCTGGAACAGTAGGACAAGCATCATCTTTATCTAAGATTCCGTCTCCGTCTGTATCTGGCCAAGGACAACCGTTGTTTTCAGCAGGACCTGCAACTGTAGGACAAGCATCATCTTTGTCGATTACACCGTCACCATCAGTATCTGGCCAAGGGCATCCGTTGTTTTCAACCGGACCAGCCACTTCTGGACATTGATCGTCTTTATCTGGAACTCCATCACCGTCAGTATCAGGACATCCCTGGAATTCTGGTAAACCTGGTGTATCCGGACATAAATCGTCTTTATCTAAGATACCATCCTTATCTCTATCTCTGTTACCAAATCTAAAGTTTAAGGATGCTGAAGCTTGCCAGAAGTTAGCAACGTTAGATTTGTCTCCCGGAGTTGATACGTAATCTCCTTGGATACCTAAACCGAAGTTTTTAGTTAACCAGAAGTTAGCACCAGCACCAGTAGCAACTGTAAAGAAGTTAGCTTTACCGCTTTCGTTTCCGTTTTCACCATTTGTAACATATTCTCCGTTAGCATCCGTTCTAGGGAAAGTAAGAGAAGTATAGTCGTGTCTTAAATAGTTAGCACCAACTCTTAAATATGGATCAAACCAAGATTCTTCGTTCCAAAGAAGACCTGCAGCCTTCGCCTGGAAACCTAAACCTGTCATCAACATAAACTCTTTACCCATGTTGAATCTTTTGTTTTCAACATTTCCAACAGTAGTCTGCCAGTCGATTACCAAACCTTTACCGATGTTCCTAGCTACAGTAAGTTTTGATAATGGCGGAGTAATAGAGAAGTTGTTCATATTGAACATTGTCTTCGTCAAATTATTAGCAGAGAACGTGTTACTGAAGTTTGTTCTCTGTGCCATATGGTTTTCCGCGTGAGCACCAACCCCGATTAACCACGGATTGTTGGTAATCTGAGCGAACACAGTAGAAGCAACAGTAAGTGCCAATGCTGAAATTCCTAATTTTAGATTTTTCATAGAATTAAATGATTAAATAATTGATAATGCAAAATAAATATAATTTTTCTTTATATACAAAGTTTTTCAGATGATTTTTAACTTTTCTTTAATATTCTGTCGAGGTTTCGTTTATTTTCTCTATCTTTTATGCTCTCCCTTTTATCGAAGAGTTTTTTACCTCTACCCAGTGCTATGAGAACCTTTGCTTTTCCCCTGTCATTGATATATAATTTAAGAGGTATAATAGTGTTCCCTGCATCCTTTAACTTTTTTTCTAATTTTTGTAACTCTTTTTTGTGCAAGAGCAATTTCCGTTCCCTTTTTGTTTTATGATTGTAAAAAGTTCCTAATTTGTACTCGTCGATCATCATATTAATGATGTACAATTCCCCATCAATAAACTGACAGAACGATTCTGCAATAGAAGCTTTGGAAGAACGTAAAGATTTTATTTCTGTACCCGTTAAAACCATTCCCGCTTCGTATTCTTCCAGAATTTCATACTCAAATCTGGCTCTTCGGTTGAATATATTGACTGTTTTTTCGATCTTCATGTTAAATTCGTATGTATTTATAAGATGTAAAAATTTAATAAGGTTGCAGTTGAATTTAATTTTTTCGTGAATTAATTTTCTGCATTTTATTAAATTTAGCTATTGAAATATATAAAAAATACGCTACATTTAAAAACCTGACTATTACATTATTGCGAAATACCCAAATTCTTTTCGTATTTTTGCGCCAAATTTACAAAACTATATGTTAACAGTATCTAACTTATCTTTACAATTCGGGAAAAGAGTTCTTTTTGACGAGGTAAACATTATGTTTACGAAAGGAAACTGCTACGGAATTATCGGAGCAAATGGTGCAGGAAAGTCTACATTCCTTAAAATATTAACAGGAAAGCAGGACCCGACAACAGGACACGTATCTTTGGAACCTGGAAAAAGAATGTCTGTTCTGGAGCAGGATCACTTTGCTTATGATCAATTTACTGTGCTTGAAGCGGTTTTGAGAGGTAACAAAAAATTATTCGAGATAAAAGAAGAGATGGATGCGCTTTATGCGAAGGAAGACTTCTCTGATGAAGACGGAATTAAAGCCGGAGAATTAGGTGTAATCTACGACGAAATGGGAGGATGGACTGCAGAATCTGATGCACAGACCATGCTTTCCAACGTAGGTATTAAAGATGATATGCACTGGCAAATGATGAGCGAACTTGAGAACAAAGACAAAGTAAAGGTTCTTTTGGCTCAGGCGCTTTTCGGAAATCCGGATGTACTTATTCTGGATGAGCCTACGAACGACCTTGATATCGATACGATCTCTTGGCTGGAAGATTTCTTAGCAGATTATGAAAACACCGTAATCGTTGTATCTCACGACCGTCACTTCTTAGACACGGTTTGTACGCACATTGGTGACTTGGATTATGCTAAATTAAATCTTTACACCGGTAACTACTCTTTCTGGTATCAGGCTTCTCAATTAGCAACGAGACAAAGAGCTCAGGCTAATAAAAAAGCGGAGGAAAAGAAGAAAGAACTTCAGGACTTCATTGCAAGATTCAGCTCAAACGTTGCGAAAGCGAAACAGGCTACTGCGAGAAAGAAAATGATCGATAAACTAAACATCGATGATATTAAACCGTCTTCAAGAAGATACCCTGCCATTATTTTCGAAATGGAAAGAGAAGCGGGAGATCAGATTTTGGATGTAAAAGGTCTTGAAAAAACCAAAGACGGAGAATTATTGTTCTCAAACATCGATTTAAATCTTAAAAAAGGCGATAAAGTTGCTGTTTTGTCTAAAAATTCATTGGCTATCACAGAATTTTTCGAAATTTTAGCAGGAAACGTAGAAGCAGACAAAGGAGCTGTTGCTTGGGGAGTTACTACAAACCAGTCTCATATGCCTTTAGACAATACCAATTTCTTTCAGGAAGATTTAAGTTTGGTTGATTGGTTAAGACAATTCACGAAAAATGATGAAGAGCGTCATGAAGAATTCGTAAGAGGTTTCTTGGGAAGAATGCTTTTCTCCGGTGATGAAGCTTTAAAATCATGTAAAGTACTTTCAGGAGGTGAAAAAATGAGATGTATGTTCAGCAGAATGATGCTTCAGAAAGCCAACGTTCTTTTACTGGACGAACCTACAAACCACTTAGACCTTGAAAGTATCACGACACTGAACAACTCACTGTCTAACTTCAAAGGAAATATTCTATTGGCTTCTCATGACCACGAAATGCTTTCCACTGTCTGTAACCGAATCATCGAGCTGACTCCAAACGGAATTATCGACAGAGAAATGACTTACGATGAATATCTTGCTGATAAGAAAGTAAAAGAATTAAGAGAGAAAATGTATTCTTAAAATATTTAAAAACCGTTCAACTGCTGAACGGTTTTTTTTAACACTTCCCCTTCAACAATAAACTTTTCTTTTAAATTATAATTCCCTATTTTTGTGAAATGAGTCAAAAATGGATTTACAAGCCCGAACCCGATGAGGAAATTGTGGATGGATTAAGTTCGTCTCTTGGTTTTGGAACTTTTGAATCTAAACTCCTCGTTCTCAGAGGAATTGACAATTATCAAAAGGCAAGAGAATTTTTTAAACCCAACCTTAACGACATTCACAGTCCGTTTTTAATGGCAGATATGCAAAAAGCTGTAGAGCGGATTGCCACTGCAATTGAGAATGGAGAAAAAATATTGGTTTACGGAGATTATGATGTAGACGGAACAACTGCCGTTGCACTGATGTATCTGTACCTCAGCAAAATTGTTCAGAAAAAATATTTAGATTACTATATCCCCGACAGAAATTCTGAAGGGTACGGAATTTCCACCGAAGGAATCGACTTTGCCAAAGAAAACGGCTTTTCGCTAATTATCGCTTTAGACTGCGGAATCAAAGCATTAGATATGATCAGCTATGCCAAAAGTCTGGATATCGATTTTATCATCTGCGATCACCATTTACCAGGCGAAGAAATTCCCGATGCTGTTGCTGTTCTCGATCCGAAAAGAAGTGACTGCCGTTATCCTTTCAAAGAACTTTCCGGTTGCGGAGTTGGTTTTAAACTTTGTCAGGGTCTCAACACCATTTATAAACTTCCTGAAGCAGAATTGTTTGAATTAACAGATCTTCTTGCTATTTCCATTGCCGCAGATATTGTTTCTATGACCGGAGAAAACAGGGTTTTGGCTAAAATGGGATTGAAAACTCTTCGAAAAACCCGAAATTTAGGATTAAGATTATTAATTCCTGAAGACAAACTTTCTCATTTTGAAATTTCAAATATTGTGTTTGAAATTGCGCCGAAAATTAATGCTGCCGGAAGAATTTCGCACGGAAAAGCAGCCGTTGAGCTTATGGTTTCGGATAACCTGAAACACGCCCACCAGATTGTGAGCGACATCATGAATCTTAACGATGAAAGGCGTGAACTGGATATGAATTCTACTCTTTCTGCTCTGAATCAGGTTATAGAATCTCAGCAGGAAACAAAATATACTACCATTGTTTATCATCCTGAATGGAATAAAGGAGTAATAGGAATTGTAGCTTCAAGATTAATTGAAACCTACTACAAACCTACTCTCGTTTTTACGGATGGAAATAATGGGGAAATGGTGGCTTCGGCGAGATCCGTTTCGGATTTTGATGTTCACGAAGCACTTGATATGTGTTCGGAATATTTCTTAAAATTCGGAGGGCATCACGCTGCAGCAGGACTTTCCATGGAGAAAGAAAAATTTGCGGCTTTCAAAGAAAAATTTGAAAGAGTGGTTTCCGAAAAAATTAAAGAACATCAGAAAGAGCCATCCATTACGATTGACTCGGAAATTCAGATTGATGAAATTAACAGAGAATTTATCAATTTCCACAGAAAATTAGCTCCTTTCGGACCACACAATATGAAACCGATTCTTACCTTAACGAATCAGAAAATTTCGGGGTATATTAAAACAATGGGGAAAGATAATAATCATCTTAAATTTTACATTAAGCAGGAGTCCACCGGAAGAAATATAGAATGTGTAGGCTTCAAATTAGGACAGTTTGCCGATGATTTCAGAAATAAATATTTTGATCTAGCCTTTACACTGGAAGAAAATCACTGGAAAGGAAATGTAACGCATTATCTGAATATTAAAGATGTACAATTCAGGGATTAGAAGTTTTTTATGAAAAAAATTGGTTTATTTTTCGGTTCGTTTAACCCGATTCATATTGGTCATTTAATTTTAGCCAATTATATTCTGGAAAATTCCGATATGGATGAATTGTGGTTCGTAGTAAGTCCGCAAAATCCTTTTAAAGAAAAAAAATCTTTGTTAAAAGATCATAACCGACTGGATATGGTGCAACTTGCCGTAAAAAATTACCCGAGAATGCGTGCTTCAAATGTGGAATTTTCGCTTCCACAGCCAAGTTATACGATTGACACGCTGACTTATCTTCATGAGAAATATCCCGACTATTCTTTTAGTTTAATCATGGGAGAAGATAATCTGGAAAGCCTTCATAAATGGAAGAATGCTGAAACTTTGATTAAGAATCATCACATCATTGTTTATCCGAGAGTTTTTGAAGGTGAAAAGAAAGATTCCGAATATCTGCAGCACGAAAATATTTCTCTAATCAACGCGCCGGTTATTGAGCTTTCCGCAACAGAAATCCGTAACATGATTAAAAGCGGAAAAAATGTAAGACCGATGCTTCCTCCCGAAGTTTTTGATTATTTGGATGGGAGCAGTTTTTATAAGTAATTTTGTATTCAGGAAATCAGACGTTAGAGATTAGAATTAATAACTGTAATTTCAACTCATAAACCGAATTCTCAATTCAATACTATGAACTTCATCGAAAAATTTTTCTCAAAATATCCTCAGGAAAAAATCATTAAGTGGTTTAAGAATATCTGCCTTGCAGAAGCCGTTTCGTGGTTTTTTCTTTTCACGGCTATGATCTGGATCCGTACCAATCCCGATGAAATTCTTCCTATTGTTTACATCAGTACCATCGGAAGTATTCACGGTTTCTTTTTTTCTCTTTATCTGATCTTTTTACCCGCAGTCAGAAAAATTTACGTGTGGGACGATGAAGACAGCGTTTTTGCCTTAATTGCCGCTTTCTTCCCGTTTGCCACCATCTGGATTGATAAAAAATTAGCCCGTTTCGACAGAGAATAAATTCAATAAAAAGAACCATTTCGGTTCTTTTTATTTTTATTACTACCATGACATTTCAGAAATTTCATCCTGAAATGTAATACAATTATGCTCAAAATTGTCTTATTGATAGCAAAGGAGCAAAAGAAAAAAATTTAATCTAAAATTTTATTGATTGAAAATCAATTAGTTAAATTTAATTTAAAAACTTTTTAAGTACTTTGTATTGCAAGATACTTAATTTATTATATATCTTTGCAATGTTAAATAATAACAAATACAAGCTATTAAAAACTCTCTAAAATTATAAAACATGAAAACGCCCATTCTTATCGCAGCTATATTCTTTAGTGGATTATCTTTCGCTCAGCAAACTAAAAAGGATACTGTAAAAACAAAAAGCATAGAAGGAGTTACTTTAACCAAGCAGGTTTTCAAAAAACAAAGTGACCGTTTTGTATATGATGTTGCTGCATCTCCCATTGCAAAAGGAAATACAACGTTCGATATTCTGAAGCAGACTCCCCTTTTGTCTACAACAGATGATAAAACGTTAAAGATTGCAGGAAAGAACAATGCGCTGATCTACATTAACGGCAGAAAAAGTAATATGGATGCAGAATCTCTGGTTCAGTTTCTGAAAAATACACCCGCAGAAAATATCCAGAAAATTGAAGTGATTACAGTTCCGGGAAGTGAATATCAGGTGGAATCTTCCGATGGGATCATCAATATCGTGCTGAAGAAAAAAATGAGCGACGGAACCAGCGGAAACATGAGAATGTCTAATACCCAGAGTAAATACAATGCAAGCAACGCCAGTTTCTCCGTAAATTACAGAAAAGACAAACTTGGAATTAATGCGAATCTTAGTGGTGGCGAAAATATCAATCCGCAAGCATACGTTCTGAGAAACCGATCTGAAAATGTACAGAATGAGTCAGTTGGAAATATTGATGACCCGAACAAAAATTTAGGAGGATATCTGAATATTGATTATCAGTTGAATGACAAAAGTAATCTGGCTTTATCATGGAATACATGGGCAAACAAAAGCTACAATTCTACGATCGATCTGATGAATACGATTACAAAATATGATACTAACGGCAATATACTTTCAACCGCTTATACTAAAACCAAAAATAAAGAGGACGCAAGAAGCTATAACAATTCTGTAAATTTAAACTATGAAGTAAAGCTTGATTCTTTAGGAAGCAAACTGAACGTGAATGCAGCTTATCTTAATTATAAAAGATTTCAGTACACGAATAATAACACGCTGATTCAGGATGCGGCAGGAAATTTCACACAAAACAGCAGCAAAATAATTCAGGATCTTCCGCAGGTTATCAATAATTTTTCAGGGACGGTAGATTATGTTCAGAAATTTAAAAACGATTTTACGTTCTCTGCCGGGGGAAATTACAATAAAACAAAAACAGACAACGACACCAAAAACTATTCATATCCATACGATCTTTCCGGCAACCAGTTAGCTTCTCAAAATGATTTTAACCATTTTATTTACAATGAAAATATTTATGGGCTGTATGTAACTTTTGAAAAAAAGTTTTCGGATAAGTTTTCAGGAAAAATCGGAGCCAGATACGAAATCACGAATAGTTTAGGAACCGCAGACAGCTGGAAAAACAATGTAGAAACCAATCAGCAGATCGAGAGAAATTATAATAATCTCTTACCTTATCTAAGTTTCAATTATGCCATTAATGATAAGAACAATATTTCCTATTCCTTTTCAAGCAGAATGAGAAGACCAAGCTTTTGGGAACTGAACCCTGTAAAAAATCTTATTACGGAAGATAATTATACTCAAAATAATCCTTTCGTAAAGGCGTCTTCCACTTACAATCAGGAGTTAACGTATATGTACAAAAATTCTTACTTCCTGATTTTGAATCATACCTATGAAAAAGACCAGATCACGCAGGTTCCGTTGCAGAGAAGCTATATCGATCCGAAAACCAATCAGAAAAGAGTTCAGTTAGCCTACATCAGAACCAATTTCGGAGACAAGCAGGAAATGTCTGCCATGCTGGGAATTCAGAAATCTTTATTCAAGCAATATCTTACATTAAACTTCAATGCGGGTGTTCAGTATAACATCAACAACGGAACATTAGATACAGACCCTACAACAGGACAGGTTTTTGACACTTATGTAAACAACAGAAAATCGGCAAGTATGGTGATTACCAGTAACAATACCATCCGTTTAGACAAAAAGAAAACATGGTTCTTAGGTGTAAATTTCTTCTATGTGGATAAACAGCAGATAGAACTTGGTATGCTGAAAAACTTAGCAAGTTTAGATCTGAGCATTAAGAAAAACTGGAACGACTGGACTTTTGCGGTAAATCTGAATGATGTTTTAAGAACCAACGTAGTGGAAATTGAAGATTTACAGGCTTCCGGAAATTACAACTACATTAAAAACGATATGTACAAAAGAAGTATTAATGTAAGCATCACCTACAATTTCGGAAATCAGAAAGTGAAAAAGGTAAGAAACATCGAAAGTGCTTCAGACGAAATTAAAAACAGAACCAGATAACAATCATTTCTTCATATAAATCATTTTTTGTGGTAAACTCGCTGAGAAATCGGCGAGTTTTTTTATTTTTAATTAAAATTCAATCTTTTACGATAGAAAAAAATATTTCTTACGGAAAAGACAAGGAACAGAAAATGGACGTTTATATTCCTAAGGCTTCTTTAAAAGATAAAGACGTTTTCATCGTTATTCATGGGGGCGGTTGGCGTGGAGGAAGGAAATCTCAGCTTACGGATTTCACTTATGATCTGATGAAAAAATTTCCTGAAAATATTTTTGTCAATCTGGATTATCGGCTTGCTTCATCTAAACGTTTTGCACTTCCCAGTCAAACGGATGATATTACCAGTGCCATGAACAATGTAGAAAAAACCTTAAAAATTCATCCCAAATATATTCTTCTCGGTAATAGCGCGGGCGGACATTTAGCAATGTTGTATGCTTATAAATTTGATCCAGACAGAAAGGTAAAAGCAGTTATCAATATCGTCGGTCCCACTGATCTGAACGATTCAGGATTTAAAAATTATGAAGATTATGCTTTTGTAGAGAAACATTTGATTGATCCTAAAATCGTTGACAGCCAAACAACGCTAATGGACTTTGGAAGTCCGGTTCACTGAATTACTCCAACTTCCGCTCCTACTCTTTCTTATTACGGAATTAATGATCATGTGGTTCCGCCATCTCAGCAAACAACTTTAGACTCCACTCTCACAAAAAACAAAGTCTATCATGAATCGTATCAATTTACCGGAGATCATCTCGGTTGGGATCAGTCTTCCAATGCAGATTTTCTGGTCAATAAAATTGAGGGATTTATGAAGAATATCGACAAAAAATAAACGCTCTGAGAAACTCAAAGCGTTTATTAATATTTTTATTCAGACTTAAAAATCTCCGATCTTTCTGAAACTCCATTCGCATTGAAAGCTTCAATCTGGAAATAATACGCATCCGTTCTGTCGGCTCCGGTGAAGAAATATTCATTTTTCCCGTACACCATGATGCTTCCGTATAATTTTTCGGGAGATTTTCCCCAATAAATGACGTATCCGTCTGCATCGGAATTCTGCTGCCATTTCATCCAGATGCTTCTTCTTTCGCCGTATTTTTTGGGATCAGAACGTAAAGGCACGAAATTCTGAACTTTTCCGGGAACTGCTCCTGCGCCTTTTCCAAAAACTCTGAATCCGCTTAATGCAAATTTTCCGGTTGGCATTTTAAGATTTTCCATTTTCAGAAATCTTGCTTTGGCCGGTTTTTCCAGCTCTACATAATCATGAGGAACATCTTTGGTGTTTTTACTTTTATCTACAATCACATTCCACTTTTTGCCATCGTTCGAGCCGTAAATTTTATACTGATGCATTTTGCCCAACGTTTTACCCATAAACTCAACATCCTGATCGGCGTAATTGATTTGAATCGCATTGATGGTAGAAATCTCTCCTAAATCCGTCTGAAACCACTCTCCGGAATTTCCTGTTTTGGCACTCCAATACGTTTTAATATCTTCATCCACTGCATAATTGGAGTGATACCCTCCCAGTGTTGATGAAACCTGAACCGGTTTATTGTAATTCAGCAGCATCCATCCTACAAAAAGTCCTTTGGAGAAATCTTTTCCCTGTGCATATTGCGGAAGATACGTCGGATAATCTCCGTAAGCCGTGTTGCAATACATTACATCATCTTTATCAAATCCGGCAGGCCAGATTCCCAATCGTCTTTCAAAATTATTTTTTGTTGAAATAAAAATGGTAGAAATATGCCACCAGTTTTTGTAATTGTCTTCAAAGGTTGCACCGTGTCCTGCTCCTCTCGCAAAACCTCCCGGTTTGTAAGAAAACGGATTGTGCTGTTGATATTCAAAACCTTCCAAAGGCTTATTACTCACATACACTCCGTCCGAATATCCGCTGAATTCCGTTGCAGGAGCTCCGTACTGAAGATAATATTTTCCGTTATGCTTCGTCATCCACGCTCCTTCTACAAAAGGCTGTAAGAAAACATTGTCATTATATTCCCCGAATCTTTCCCAACCATGATCTTCCGGTTTTAACCTGATGGTCGGCTTTACAAAACCTTCGGACTGAAGGGTATTTACTTTTACTTCGGTTCCTAATAAAGGCCATTCGTTGCTTGATCCCCAATACAAGTACAGCTTGTTTTTGTCTTCATCGTAATGAAATGCAGGATCCCAAGCTCCGACTTTTAAAGTATCGACGGCTATTTTCCAGTCGTCTTTAGTAGGATTGGTACTTTTCCAGATCGGGAAATCCTGTTCCCATGTCGAACCGAAAACGTATAACGTATCTTTCATTGCCCAAACTGCAGGAGCGTTCAGATCGTGGGTATATTTATTATCTCTCAGAAATTTTCGGTGGACAAACTTCCAGTCGAGCATATCGTCGCTGTACCAGTATCCTTCCTGATTGGTGGAAAAAAGAAAGAGCTTGTTTTTAAAATTAACAATCACCGGATCGGCTGTTGCACGGTGTTTTCCCTGTTTTGAAAAAACTTCGAACGGAGTATACCCGTAATCGATATTAATCGGGTTACAAAATGTCTTCTGCTGAGCATTTAAACTGAAAAATCCCAACAAAAGCATGAATGAAAGGAGGCACTTCTGCATTTTCATATGTTTTAACTTTGAGTACAAAATTAATTAACTTTTTGACTTATCCCTTTTACTAATAAATAATCCTCGAGGTATTCTCTTCGAATAAAGGCTTCGACAGGCTGCCTGATAATGAAATATTGCGGTTAGTACTCAAGATGTCACCCTGAGCTTGTCGAAGGGACACTATTAGAAAACCGCTTACTAATCGTTATTCTCCAATATTAATTAAAGGGATAAGTCAACCGTTTTATTATACTTCTTGTATTTTTTATTCCAGTCCGCTATGTTTTTATTCCGGTTCTCTGCATTTTTGCTTTAGCACAGCATATTTTTAGTTCAGCGCAGTGTATTTTTATCATTGCTCACTACATTTTTATTATTGCTCACTATGTTTTTGTTGTTGCTCACTGTATTTTTGTCATTGCTCACCATATTTTTATTCATGCACTGCATATTTTTAGTGTACTACCGTTGATTTAAATAGTAAACTTATCTAAACTTTTTTACCGCAAAAGATGGTAACACTTTAGTGGTTTAAGTTTAAAGCTTAATGAAAAAAGAAGAACACATAAGTTAAAAAAAATCAAAGATTTTTCTCTTTGCAGACTTTTGAAATACTTTAAATAAATCCAATAAATGATTTTGTCTCTTTTGCGGTTACATTTAAAATGATTTTAACAAACTTAATTAACTTTTCGGTTTTCTCCAAATAAAGCCATCCAATAAGTAATGCGTAAGCTGAGGAACGACTAATAAAGGGACTAAAAACTGAAACCAGTCTAAAGAAACATTCAGATGTAATGAAAAATGTTCGTTCCAAACCAATATTTCCCATAGAAATTCTTCGAAAAATGCAAAAGTAAGAATAACGAAAATAAATAAAAATATCCCGAAGGTAGACTTGAATAAAGAAAGACGGTTTAGATTTTGATCTTCTTTTTGTTGAATTTCTCTGATGTAAATTAAAGCAATGTAAGGAATTCCGTGTGAAATGACATTCAGGAAAGTGAAAACCAAATCGTTGTTGAAATAAACAATTCCGAAATACCACGAAAGATAAGTCCCTGAAATTAAGGCAATTTTTGGAATATTAAATTGTCTGGTTTTAACAATTTCATAGACCGTTTTTACGATCCAAATTATTAAAATCCCGAAATACAAAAACTTTATTACAGGAATATAATCCGGAAGATACTGAAGCCAGTTGAATTCATTTTGTACAAACCACGTAAAAGCTCTGGGCGTTTTAAACCAATACAACATCGGAAAAATCGTGGCAGAATACACCGCAATTTCATCAACTGTTTTACCCCAGTTATTAGGTTCAAATCTGGCATAAATTCTCATGAAACCATATTGCTGCCTGATAAAATGAAAAACAGCAATTAAAGCCAAAACCGACCAAAACGTAAGACTTCCGAACTGGTATAAAATCAATCCCAAAATCCAGCTCAAAGCAGGAATTCCGTAATATAAAAGTTTTCTTTTTCTGACTTCTTCTTTAACGAAATACGTTTTAAATAACGTTGAATACACATGCGCTACATCCACGAAAACAATCAGGAAAAGCCATGTGTAAAAGGAATAATGATTTTCCAGTCCCTGAATCTGTTTCTGAAATAAGAAAACAATCAGCAAAATAATAAAAGGCGGCGATAGAATAAACCAGCCGTCTGTTTTTGCGTTATGGATCCAGGGTTGTTTCATTTTTATTTTTTGAGAAACCTAACAGGTTTTAAAAACCTGTTAGGTTTGGTATAAATTCATATTCAATTCATTAAGATCGCTGCATCTGCTTTGCAGTTCTCCATCCCTGATAAAAAGCTTCCTCGAAAATTGAAATTCCCGAAAGATCAGAATGCGCAAAGAAAATTTTTCCGTCAACTGGCTGTTTTGCTTTTTCTGAATTTCCAAAAATCTGGTTCGGAACCGGCGCAATCATCGCATGACCAATTTTTTGAAACTGCATTTCCAGGATAAAATCTTCGATCATAGGATGGGCTTTTTTTAAATCTTCCAAAACAAGGCTTTTCAACTGTTCTTCTTTCAGACCGTATAATTTTTTTCTTGCTTTTTTACAGTCGTTGGTAGAAAAACTTCTGTAGTAGGTAATCACTTTTTCGCCCATAATCTGGTTTACATTCTGATGCTGATCGTAAATATAACCCAAACCATCGGAACCGTAAATTACGTTATCCCAAGCCAATTCTTCATCTCCTCCGAAATCGTTTTGTAAAGTAATCGTTGTTAAAAGCCACGGAACATAGTTAAAATGTTCAGCCCTTTTATTGTTGAAAATTCTTTCGTTGACGAATTGCGGAGTTGCGAAGAGAACTTTTTCAGCAATGATCTTTTTTGTCTTTTTCTGAATATTGTCGAAACTTAAAACCTCAACATTTTTATCATTAATTTTTACCTCAAAAACTAAATTATTCGATGAAGATTTTCCTTCTGTATATTTTGAAAAATGTTTTGCCAGTCTTGCATTTCCTTCCTGCCATGTGAAAACCTGATCTTTGTATTTTTTGCTCCAGTTGTTTTTTCTTCCGGCGAAATAATGAATTCCCGCCCAAGCTGAAACGTAATCGATTCCCAAACCGTAATCGTCACGACAGGAATAATCCAACAGCCATAGTAATTCTTCAGATGCAAAATTTTCGTGTTTCAGCCAGTCTCTGAAAATAATTTTCTCTAGTTGTAAAACCTCATCTTCCCGGCTGGAATCGTGAACCGGAATAGCAAACCAATATTTTCCTTCGGCATCTTTTTTATGCTGAAAGTGATCCATCATTTTGAAAAAACGGTCGAATTCCGCTTTTGTTTCTTTGGAAATGCCGTTTTGCGGAACGATATCATTTTGCCATGAATTTTTGAAAAACAACCGTTCCTGTTGCGGGAAAGTCATCTGATATTCATCTAAAATCGGATCGCCATTTTCATCGTCTCCCTGGTAAATTTTGCATTCTTTCAGAAATTCGATGATTTCAGTATTTTCTTTATTCGGCAATGGCAAATAATGCGCTCCCAAAGGAAATTTTGAAAATTTGTTCTGTCCGTTGGAAGAGTTTCCGCCTAAATGGTTTTCCATTTCGAGCAAAAGATAATTGTTTTCCTGATTTTGACTGAAAAATCTACATGCCGAAAGTCCTGAAATTCCTCCGCCGACAACAAGATATTTTGTGCGAATTTCTTCCGTAGGTTGAGGAAAATCTTTTGCCCAAAGTTTGTGCCCTAAAATATGATTGGTTCCGGTGATTTTTAGCAATAACGATTTGCCTTTCTTACTGCAATAGTGTAAAAAAGGAATCATGAGACTGCCTAAAAACAGGGTTTTAAGGAAATCTTTTCTGGAAAATTGAGTGGGCTGAGTTGGCAAGATTTAATGGTTATTTTGAGATGCTTTCATAGTTGTCATCGGGATTCTGAAAATTGTTGATAACTCTTAAAACATAGAGAACATCTGTTCTGAGATCACAAATCATGGTATTATGTTTTGTTAAAAGGAATTTTCTATACTTGGTATCTTCATATTTTTCAAAAAAGACTTTTCCTGATTCTAAGATTGTAATTGCATTCTCCAGCTTATCGTAAAAATTCAACAAAACCTTTTCATTCCAATTTTGCAGAAGAAATTCTCCAATATTGTCAATATCCTGTTGAGCTTCTTCAGTTATTTCGACTCTTATCATTCTTAGACTGTATCAAATTTTTTCTTTTCTCTGCTAAAAATTCTCTGAAGGAAACAGTTCTGCCATTTTCAATATCTTCTTCAGCCCTTTTTAAAGACTCAAGAATCTCTTCATGGGTTTCATTTCTATACACCGGTTCCATTACTTTGGCAATAGAAAGCAGTTCTTCGGAAGTAAATCTTTTTTCTTTCATTTTTTTGAAAAAGGTCGGTTTTTTAATTCCTGTTTTTTCAATAATGTAAGAAATTTTAAATGGTGAATCTTTCAGAATCTGATCGATATTGTTCTGGATTTCTATATATTTTTCAATTTCAGCTATCATATTTTTACAATTTAAGTATCAATTTATGATACAAATATAATAAATAATTGACACTTTTCTACTGAACTTTACCCCATTCTTCATCAAAATACCGTACTAAAATCTGGTTATCCAATCGATTGACTTCAATATCGTTGGTTTTCATATCTTTCGTAAAGTAAGAGAGTTGTGAAAAATTATAATCATAAAATTTCAGATTCGGAATTTTACGATAGATTTTATTGCTGATCGGCTCAAAAGAAGCCATTGAAAATCCCCATTCTCCGAATGATGGAACATACGTATGATACGCGGAAGTAAACGGAAAAACCTGATTAATAGTTTTCTCAATACACCAGAAAGATTTCGGCGCAAAGTAAGGAGAAGTTGTCTGCACCACAATTTTTGTATCTAAAGTAGTTAGTCTTTCCAGCTCTTTATAAAACTGTAAAGAATACAATTTTCCTAAACTGTAATTAGAAGGATCCGGAAAATCGATAATGATGACACCGTACTTTTTAGAGTTTTCTTTTACCCAAATGTAAGCGTCTTTATTTATCACTTTTAACTTTGGATTGGATAAAGAACTTTGATTCAATTGGCGCATCGTTTCATTATTCCTGAAAAAGTTCGTCATTTCTCCGTCTAAATCGACCAGAGTGATGTCTTTTACTTCTTTGTATTTTAAAACTTCACGAACTGCGAAACCGTCTCCGCCACCAAGAATTAAAATATGATCGATATTTTTAGCCATCGACATGGCAGGATGAACCAACGCTTCGTGATAACGGTATTCGTCTACTGAAGAAAACTGTAAATTATTATTCAAATATAATCTGAATTCACGGCTGTTTCTGGTTAAAACGATTCTTTGGTACGGCGAACTTTTGGTGTAAACGACATTTTCACCATATAATTTTTCTTCTGAAAATGATAAAATTCTGTCCGAAAAAATAAACAGAATAACAAGCAAAAGAAAGGCTCCAATTGATTTAACTCTTAATGAAACTGGTTTTGAAAGTTCTTTTTTCAGATAGAAACATAAAAATATGGCAATTGAAATATTAACCAAGCCAAAAAACAAAGGGGTTTTTACGATTCCTAGCTGCGGAATCAAGACCAGTGGAAATAAAATGGAAGCCAGCAACGCTCCGATATAATCAAAAGCGAAAACATTTGAAACGAGATCTTTGAACTGAACCCTGTCTTTTAAAATATTCATTAAAAGCGGAATTTCTACTCCGACCAGACAGCCTGTAAAAAATACAAAAAGATACAGCACGGCTTCAAAATGAGCCAAAGTATTGAACAGAATAAATAAAACCACAGAGCTTATTCCGCCGATGATCCCGACCAGAATTTCAATTTCTATGAATTTATCAATTAAATTTCCTTTGATGAATTTGGCAAAATACGATCCGACTCCCATCGAAAAAAGATAGACTCCGATGATGAAGGAAAACTGTTTTACGGAATCGCCCAAAAGATAGCTCGCCAAAGCTCCCGCCACCAATTCGTAGATCAGTCCGCAGGTTGCGATGACAAACACCGAAAACATCAACAGCAGTTCAAGAGGAATCCTCTTTTTATCCATGAATCGCTGCGCTTATGATAATTGAAATCCCAATAATGAAAGCTCCGAAAATAATCGCCAAAGCAGTATTTTTATTGTGAGCGATTTCGTGCCATGTTTTTTCCGGCGTTAATTTTTCAATAATTAGATAGCAAACCAGCAGGATTGCAATTCCCAAGAAGGAATAAATGACTGAATTGATGACCGGTAAAAAGTTGATCTGATCCATAATTTTAGGTTTTATTTGTGATAGTATCTGTAATATCCCACTCCGGAAGAGTGATGTCTTCTTGTGGTTCCGTCTCTGTAGGTTTCTGTTTTCTCGCAGTCGCAGAATTGGTTGCCGTCAAAAGTGAGGTAAGTAAACCAGCCGACAAAAAAGACTCCGATAAGACAGAGAATCCAGTGTTCTTTTATGTAGTTAATGATATTTTCCATCGTTTATGAATAGGTGTAAGGTGAATTTGAACTGTTGAACCATTTTGATCTTTCGAAAGATTTTCTTCCGAACCAGACTGCTGCAACAAACGCGATGATAAACAAAAGAATAAACACAAAATTCCTGAAAGAGACAGGAAGCCATTCTGCTTTAATTTTAACCGATTTGTTGTCGGTTAACTCTGGTGTTGTCGCTCCGGCTGCAAGATTGGTATTCAAAAGGGAGTCGATATCCGCTTTTCCTAAAGTCTGATGAACAAACTGTCCGAGGCTGCTTGTTGTGTCTTCCTTAATCATTTTAGAGTCTCCGAAAGCCGTTGTTTCCATCGTATTGTTGTTGGTAACATTAATGGTTCCGTTGTTATCTCTGGATAAGGTTAAACTTCCGTCTTGGGTCGCGTAATATGATGGAGGCATAACCTTTGGAGTTTCCTGTTTTTCTGCCGAAATAATAAAGTGGTATTTTCCGGGAGCAACTCCGCAGAAATTAAAACTTTCATCCCGCCTTCCTTCGCTCCAGTTTTCACCGTCTTCATAACCGTGGTATTCTTCGATGTCTTTTGAAGCAAACACAATTTCGTTGGTTTTCTCGTTCACCAATCCTAAGCCGACATTTGCCCATGAATTATCCACATTGGAATATACCTCAACTTTTAACGGGGCAGAACCGCCTGATAAATCAAAGCTTTTGCTGACCATTTCTTTATTGCGGACATCTACAAAATTAATCTCCTGCTCGAAAACCGATTTATTGGTTCTCGTCCCGACTACATACAACTGAATCAGACTGATTAATAATGCTGAAACCGCCATAATATTAATGGTGTGTTTTACATTTACATAAAATGGCTGAACAATTCCTATTCCTGAATAATTGGGAAGATTTGAAATCCCGAACGCTTTTTTTACTTTGTATTTTGAGATATGTTTGCCTGAAAAATATTGTACGCTGGTTTTAGATTTTTCCTCAGAAACCATATAGATTCCGTTTACATATTCTTTGTAAGTAGAAATTCCGAAATCGAGTCTTTCTTCGAAAAAACCAGCGGCAGCATGAATATGGCACTCCGTAGTTTCATATTTTCTGAAACTTACAGCTCCATATTCCAGAATAAGACTGTTCCATGATTTTCTTTTCACATCCATTTTATCAATAGTGTGAAGCAAAACCCAATGACCATCGCTCTCACTTAAAAAAGCATCTTTCCCTTTTGTATCTTTTAAATAATATTCTCTCCAAAAAATACTGGTTCCGTATTTACGGATGATAATTCCTGTGACGGTATATTCTGTATTGTCGATGATTCCTTTCTGTCCGACTTCCAGAACTACATTTTCAACGGGCTTTTTAACAACTTTTGTAGAAGTGTTTTTCTGAATATCAATAAGATTAGAACAGGATCTGCAAATATATTCGGTGATCTGAAAATCTGCTTCAATCTTGTTCTCGGTTTTGCATAAGGGACAAACGTAATACATTTTTTTATCTGTAAATTTTGTGTTTCTGAATGGTTTTAGCTTTAAAATATTCTATTACTTCATCTGCAATTTTTTCAACTTTTTCTGTGTTATCCTGCAGATAATTGCAGAGAAAAACATCAAAAGTAAGTTGTTTAAATTCCGGCCACGTATGAATACAGAGGTGGGATTCTTTAAGACAAACCGCGGAAGTAAAGCTGTTATTTTCAAAAATATGACTGGTAATTCCTACAATTTCCACGTCTTTTGTTGCGAGCATATCTCTGGTAAATGTCAAGAAACCGTCACCGTCTATTAACAAAGCTTCTGACTCCGTTTCCAAAGTCAGAAGAATATGTAAACCTTTGCTGGTTAATGATTCCAATTCAATGTATTTTCAGCAAATATATTATTTTTTTGGTAAGAAAACTTCTGCAAGCATACAACGTGCGCTTCCGCCTCCGTTTACTTCAATCGTATTAAGATCAGAATAGATGATTTCACAGTATTTTTCAATCGCTGCAACCTGATCCTGATGTAAGGATTTATAAGCGGTTTCGCTCATCACCAAAAATTTCTGTCCGTCTTTATTATTTACCTGAAGCATATTTCCGGCAAACTGCTGCATCTGCTCTTCAGAAATTTCAATAATTTCTTTTCCTGAATTTTTAATGGTTTCAATGACTTTGCTTCTTTCGAGTTCATCATCGATACAATCCAGACAGATTACCACAAATTTATCTGCTACACACATCATCACGTTGGTGTGGTAAATCGGAAGTCTTTCTTCTCCAACGGTTTGGAATGAATGGAAGACAACCGGCGTAAAACCGTACTTTTCGCAAAATTCTCTGAACAGGTTTTCAGCCAGTCTTAAAGAAACCGAACCGTAAGCAATTTTGTTATCGTGATCGAAGATCATGCTTCCTGTTCCTTCCAAAAAATGTCCCTGTGTTTCAGGAAAAGACCAGTCGTCGATTTCAGCGACTTCAAATCCCTGTTCTTTGATGGTTTCGATGATATCGTCTCTTCTTTCCACTCTTCTGTTGGAAGCAAACATCGGATATAAAACCACTTTTCCGTCTTTGTGAAAACTTACCCAGTTGTTCGGGAAAATTGAATCCGGAGTGTGAGGATCTAATGTATCTTTTACTGTGATGACGTTAATTCCTTTGCTTCTTAATTTTTCAACAAAAGCTTTAAATTCAGACAAAGCTTTGAACTGGGTATCGAAACCTTTTTGCTCTACCTGAAAATAATTGTTCTTTGCCGTTTCTGCATTAAATCCGAATGCAATCGGCTCTATCATTAGTACTGTATCTGTTGTCTGCATACTTTGGGTTTGAGGGTGTTTTGGGTTTGAGAGTCTAGTGTTTTAGTGTTTTAGTGTTTTAGTGTTTTAGTGTTTTAGTGTTTTAGTGAAAGGTACTTTTATTTTTTATCTGTGGAAGAAAATGTACACCAATTCTGTGACTGACTCATCATATTCACTAACATTCCGATTATCTGGTTGTATTGATTATTTAAAATTTTAAATTGTTCTTCATTTATATAATTACATGCTAAAGCAAATTGAAGCCAAGTTTGAGTTTCTCTTGCCTCGCCTTCCGAATCTGTAAGCTTTGCTGTAAAAGATTTCTCATATTTTCTTTTGCCCCATGCTTCACTAATATTTGCTGAAACTGAGCGTGAGGACCTTCGTATCTGATCTGTAAGAGAATAACGTTCTTCTTTAGGGAAAATTTTTGAAAGCTGGTAGATTTCCATCGCTGTATCAAAAGATTTCTGATAAACCTGCAGATCCTGATGAAATTTTATAGTCGGCATAATCATTTGTATTTAAGTTTAAAAATATAAACTTTTTAAATACAAACAAATACATTCATACTCTAAAACCCTCAGACTCTCCAGCACTCCTACTCTCTAACAAGCGGCATTGTGGAGCATCTCAGCAATCCTCCCATTTTAGAAATTTCGCGGTATGGAATTTCCTCAACGGTCATTCCCCATTCGTTTCTGAGGTGATTGTTCATTCTGGTGAATGCTTTGTCGGAAACTACGATTTCCGGAGAGATTGAAAAAATATTCGGGAACATTTCAAACATTTCCTCCGCCGTAACGTGGAAACAGTTTTCTTCACCGAAAATATCAATAATCAGGCGGTAATCGCTCTCGTCTACAAATCCGTCTTTGTAAATAATACATTTATCTTTTCCAATGGGGTTGAATGTACAATCCAGATGTAAAATTCCTTCGTACGGTATTCTGTCGTTCTTTTTCAGTTCCAGATCGATGATTCTTTTTTTAGGAAAGTATTCTTTCAGAATTTCGATCGCATATTCATTGGTTCTTGCCGTTTTATAACTTCTGTAATCTTCACTGAAACATGTTCCGATGAACAGAAAATCGTCCCAGACAATAACATCTCCACCTTCAATGTGTGCTGTTTCCGGAAGATTAATTATTTTTCTCCACGCCACTTTTTCAAAAACCGTTTTATAAGCTTCCTGTTCGTCTGCACGGTCTGCAATAACATTGGAAATGATCATTTTATCATCGATTACAAAGGCAACATCTCTTGCAAAAACCTGATTGTAATCTGCAATGATGTCCGGACGAAGAACTTCTACGTCATATTTTTTTAAAACTGCTTCAAAAGCGTTCATTTCATGGATGATATCCGATTCTTTCGGATAGATGTTATTTTCGATAGAATGATACGACTTTGCATCATAACTTTCCTCTAATGTAGGAACTGCTCCCATTGAATTGGGTTGTCCTAAAACCACTGATTTCAGCCTGCCCGTTTCGTTTTTTATATTTAGCTTCATAAAGATTTATGCAATGCTACAAATATAAGTAAAGGACTGAATCTGGGAAACTTTTGTCCTGTTTTTAGGCGATCTGCGCAATATAAATCTATGAAATAATCTTCTTACAGTTTTTTACTTCAGCAGATTGATAGACTAAAGCATTTATTCACTTAAATAAGCGATTTTATCAGATAATTTTATTCACAATAATTGGTTATGAATTATTTTTTGATAAAATGTAAAAAGTTTTAATTAAAATTCCTACCTTAGTGATATAATTTCTGTAGAAATTGAAACATAAAACATTAACAATCAAACACCAAAACATCATGAACACAAAAAAAGCCGTGCTTTTAAAAGCACAAAAATTAGACAGAGAAGCACAAAAATCAATTATCGGAGGAGCATCTGCTGCAAGACGCTGCTGCGAATATGATTTTGAAACAGGAAAATGTACACTCTGGACTTGCGACAGATGTCAATGTCCATAACAGAAAATTAGACTTAAAGCCTGCTTTTGAAGCAGGTTTTATTTTTTATGTTATTTTTGTACTTTATCATGAAAAAATCCGATAAATTTTTACACACTATCTGTATAGCAAAAATTAAACGAAGTACAATACAGCCTTATGATTTTAAGTGGACTCAATTCTATGAAGATGATTCAAAAGAATTGTTTAGAGATTATCCAATTGAATTACTTGACGAAGAACGAATCATCTGCTCCACAATTATAAATGAAGATAATTTCAGTATTTTAACTACCAAGAAACTTATAACTTTAAAAAACGGTAGACTTTCTTTGGGAAGTTGTATTAATGCAACAGATAAATTGTATGGAAAATTCAAAAGTAAAACAAAGGACTTCTCCTTAGGCTCTGTAGAACTGGAAAATGGCGAAATTTTAGAATATTTTATTGAAACAGGAAGAGCTTCGATGATAATGATCCAAGGTGTAAAGACGATGATACAAATTACAGCCGTAAAAAAATAAAAAAGTCTCCAAAGCTGAGAAATAAAAAATCCCAAAGCAAGCTTCGGGATTTTTGTTTATAGTAAGATATTGATTATCTGTTAACCATATCGATATAGTCTCTTTTTGGAGCCCCTTGATAAACCTGTCTTGGTCTTCCGATCGGATCTCCTTTCAGTCTCATTTCTTTCCACTGAGAAATCCATCCCGGTAATCTTCCTAATGCGAACATTACGGTGAACATTTCTGTAGGAATTCCTAATGCTCTGTAAATAATTCCTGAATAGAAATCTACGTTTGGATATAGTTTTCTTTCTACGAAGTATTCGTCTTCAAGAGCTACTCTTTCCAACTGCATTGCAATATCAAGCGCTTTATCCTGAATTCCTAATGCATTAAGAATATCATCAGCAGCTTTCTTGATGATTTTTGCTCTCGGATCGAAGTTTTTGTATACTCTGTGTCCGAATCCCATTAAACGGAAGTTATCGTTTTTATCTTTAGCTTTCGCAATGTATTTAGACACATCTCCTCCATCTTTTTCAATCAGTTCAAGCATTTCGATAACCGCCTGGTTTGCTCCACCGTGAAGTGGTCCCCAAAGTGCAGAAACCCCTGCAGAAACTGAAGCGAAAAGACCTGTATGCGCAGAACCTACCATTCTTACTGTAGAAGTAGAACAGTTTTGCTCGTGATCTGCGTGAAGAATTAATAATTTATCTAAAGCACCTACTACAACAGGATCGATTTCAAATTCCTGATTTGGCATTCTGAAAGCCATTTTGTAGAAGTTTTCTACATAGTTCAGGCTGTTGTCTCCGTGATTAAGAGGCAATCCCTGAGTTTTTCTGTACGTCCATGCGCAAAGGTGAGAGAATTTTGCAATTAACAATTCTGCCGCATGATCCATTTCTTCTTTAGAGTTTACATTAACCGCTTTTGGATTAAACGCTGTTAACGCAGAAGTTAAAGAAGATAAAACTCCCATTGGGTGAGCAGAACGAGGGAAAGCATCCATGATCTTTTTCATCTCCTCTGCTACGAAATTATATTTTTTAATGTTTGATTCGAAAGAATTGTACTGATCCTGAGAAGGCAATTCACCGTGTAACAAAAGATACATCACTTCTGTGAAGTTGGATTTCTCGGCGATCTGCTCGATCGGATATCCTCTGTAGAATAATTCTCCTTTGTCTCCGTCTAAGTAAGTGATGTCACTAAGTGTAGCTCCGGTGTTCTTATACCCTAAATCAAGAGTGATTAGACCTGTCTGGTCTCTTAATTTTGAAATATCGATTCCTCTGTCTCCGATAGTACTATCCACAATTGGATATTCATATGAATTACCTTCGTAATTCAATATTACCTTGTTGTCTGACATTATTTAATTTATTTTTTTCTAAATATACTACTTATTACAAAATACGGCAAACTAAAAATTTCGCTTGCCGTTATTTATAAATTCGATTAATTATCTTTTGATTTTAAAAGCATCTAAGCCCGGGAAAACTGCGGTTTCACCAAGAGCTTCTTCAATTCTCAACAGCTGGTTGTATTTCGCCATTCTGTCTGATCTTGAAGCCGATCCTGTTTTAATCTGTCCGCAATTCATTGCTACTGCCAAATCTGCGATTGTAGAGTCTTCAGTTTCTCCTGATCTGTGAGACATTACAGAAGTGAATCTGTTGTTCTGCGCCATTTGCACCGCTGCCATTGTTTCAGAAAGAGATCCGATCTGGTTTACTTTTACCAAGATTGAGTTCGCAATTCCTTCTTTTACTCCTCTTGACAGTCTTTCAACGTTTGTTACGAATAAATCGTCTCCTACCAACTGTACTCTGTCTCCGATTTTATCGGTTAACATTTTCCAGCCTTCCCAGTCGTTTTCCTGCATTCCGTCTTCAATTGAAATGATCGGATATTTAGCTGCCAATTCAGCAAGATAAGAAACCTGCTCGCTGCTTGAGAACTGAGCGGCATCCGGCGTCTGGAATTTTCTGTAATCGTAGATTCCGTCTTTGTAGAATTCGGAAGCGGCACAGTCTAGAGCCAACATAATATCGTCACCCGGCTTGTACCCTGCTTTTTCGATTGCCTGAAGCAAAGTATCCAAAGCATCTTCTGTTCCTTTGAACGTTGGTGCGAAACCTCCTTCATCACCTACCGCAGTAGATAAACCTCTTGAGTGAAGAATGGATTTAAGGTTGTGGAAAATTTCCGTTCCTTTTCTCAAAGCATGAGAGAAAGAATCTGCTTTTACCGGCATGATCATAAATTCCTGAAACGCAATCGGCGCATCGGAGTGAGAACCTCCGTTAATCACGTTCATCATCGGAACAGGAAGTGTGTTTGCATTCACACCGCCAACATATTTATACAAAGGCATTTTTAGTTCTGCTGCTGCTGCTTTAGCCGCTGCCAAAGAAACACCAAGAATTGCATTTGCTCCAAGATTTCCTTTATTATTGGTTCCGTCAAGATCGATCATAATCTGGTCAATAAGATTCTGATCGTATACAGGAAGACCTACCAACTCGGGCGCAATCACTTCTCTTACATTCTCAACCGCTTTAAGAACTCCTTTCCCCATATATTCTGAACCGCCGTCGCGCAATTCCACCGCTTCATGTTCTCCTGTAGAAGCTCCGGAAGGTACTGCAGCGCGTCCCATCGCACCACTTTCCGTGAATACATCTACTTCAACTGTAGGATTTCCTCTTGAATCCAAAATTTGTCTCGCTTCTATGTAAGAAATGTAACTCATTGTTCGTTTTTTTATAGTTCAGACAAATTTAATCAATTTTTAACTTTTTAAAGCAAATGAATGGGAATTTATGGGGTTATTGTGAGTTAAATTTTAGTTAATTTTAAAGATTCTTCAGATAATCAACTGATGGAGCAAAAAAATATTCACCTCCTTTTAGGGTTACGAAACTCCGGAAGTTTACTTTTTCAGTTTCTTCATTTTCCGATTTTTCTTCAAAACATGAAGTATCGGCGACGAAGACAGCATTTTGTCCGATAATTGGATCTTTCATATTATTGGCTCTTAACTGGGATGCTTCAAACTGATTCTGAATATTACTCTGAAAGCTCATAAACAAAAGTCCCTTTTTCTCTTTTGTATCTTCAATGTCGGTAACGCGTCCATAAGGTATTCCTCTTCTTGCCATAATCATGGTACGAGAATCTTTATCACGTTCGTTTGTAGCCCGGATATGGTTAAGAAAAGGACATTTCCCTTCGGAACCAGTCGGATAATTGAAGTTATTGGTAAGATTATCTATAATTCCATCTTTTTTTGATAAAATATGTGGTGTTCCGTCCTCAAATCTTCCCACCATTACCGCTCCAACTATTTCATCATCCTCCAAATTCATCATTTCCGCAATATGCCTTTCCTGTTTTTTAAAACCTTTTACATCCTGTTCCAGTTTTCTGAAGACAAGAAAACTACCGTATGCATTATCATTATTCGTAAAGGGATCTTTATATAGCACCTGTGATAATGAAAATTCCGGATTAAATGCTAAATTTCCAGAATGTTTTTTTTTGTATTCTTCTATCTCTTCCTTGAAAAAGAGAGGCTGACTAATTCCATCCGCATATCCGAAATGCTCAATACCATCTCCGTCGCCATTTCTAATGACATTTCCATTCTCTATTTTCAGAATTTGTGAAAAATGATTTAACTCTTCTATAAAAACCTGTTTTTGTTTCTGAAGAGTTTCGTAATCATCATCACCAATCAGAAGCATTGCATGAATATTTTCCTGATATCCTTCTTCCCAATCTTTAACATAAAGATCATTCAGTTTAGCATCCTTCATACTGGATAAAAAATTAGCATTCGCTCCCAGATAATGATATCCCTCACGCGCAAGATAAAGCCCGAGAAAAACACCGCCGGAAACACCTTTTTTTTTGAATTGTATAGTTTCTTTTAACTGTTTTTTACAAGAGGTGATCTTTTCTGAAAAATTTTTCAGCCATTGCTTTGCGTCAGTTCTGTTATTTCTGTAAAATCTTACAAAGATGTGTGCTGTAAAATTTCTGCCGTGTCCTTTTAGAATATTTCCCTGTAGATTTTCAAATAATTCGTCATAAGATAGATCATTTATATCTACAGGCTTTTTGTTTTTTAAAGTAATCATGATATTTTTATTTTAGAGATACTGCGTTAACTTTTGAGAGGTTATAGGTGATTCCGATGAAATGACCGAATTTGAATTGTTTAACCATTGGAATCTGTCCACTGGCTCCCAGATCATAAGCTTGTCCTTTCTCGAATCCACCCGCTAAACGATCCACAACTCCCATGCTTAATCCTCCTGAAAGAATCCATCTTTCCTGTCTTCCTATAATAAATCCTCCTCCGAGAATTACCTGAAATTTCTGATTTTGGGTGAATATAAATCCAAAATTTATTTGTGGCTGTATCCATGAGTTCCATCTGAAATTTGTATTTACTGTAGATCCGAAGGCAAAGTCATAACTTCCCTGTTTTTTTAAGGCAATCTGCTTTTGATCCGCATTTCCCGGCACATCCCTTTTTTCAAATTCTTCATCATACAAACTGGTAAGGAAAACACCTGCACTGATATCTATTTTTAACCCTCCTCGAATCCAGATATTGTATTTTCCATAATTTCCATCTTCCTTTTTTGTTTTTTTATCTAACCTCTTTATGGTAAACTCTACCGCATCTATATTTTTTCCCTGAATATCTCTTGGAAGCGTATACATGATATTTGAAAAGAAAAATTTACTTTCAAATGTTTTTAGCATCTGCTCGGATTTTTCAATGCTGTATTTGATCAATTCTTCGGAAGCTTGTTTTTGGGCTTCTGTTATTGCATTTGCATATTTCTCACCCTTTCCCTGTTCCAGACAGGCTTTGTATTTTTCGGCTTCATAATAATCCTTTTTCAAAGCAGTAAATAAAGAATCTCTTGTTTGGAAAAATTCTTTTCCGAGACTTTCTTTAGACATATTTTCGAGTTCGAATTTATCTATAAAAATCTCCAGATTATCTATCTTCTCACTCAGCTCTTTACTTTTCGAAGGAATTGTAATGTAAGTTTCAACACCATACTTTAACCTAGGTTCTTCTTCTGTGCTTTTACTTAATAAGGCAATATTTTGATTGATGGTAGTGGTATCCATAAAGTAGCTAATGTTGTTATCATTTATTGTGTATTCATACTTTAACGGATTGATATTTTTCAATTCTACCGCTATTAATTCCCGCGGTTTTATTGAAAGCCATCTGCTTTCACATTTAGAATCATCTTTCTCTTTATTTCTATAATTTAAATCTAATATTACAGGACATTTCTCAGGAGCGGAAACATCGATAGTTAGAACTTTAGTTTGTTGCGCATTCCATAATTGATTCGCAATAAAACACATAATCAGCAAATAAAAAGTTTTCATGGCTATTTGTTTTAAAGGTTATTAAATTTTTATCGAAAGGATTTTGAATTTCAACAATATCCTGTCTGGACATTTTTATTTTTTATTATTCGCTACATTAAGCTCACCTATTCCTTTCACGAACGTATTAATGAGGGTTTCAATAATTTTTTTAGAAAACAAGGCACAAAGCAAACAGTAGCACGCAAACACAAAGTAATCCAGATAGGTATTAAATTCTAAGACTTTACTATCTCCCGCTTTTAAGATTAAAACTGCAAAAAATGATGAAATTACTCCGAAAAGTATTCTTGAGACAGACTTATTCTTTTCCTCTTCAATCTTATCTAATAACACCTCCATTTTATTTTCTACATTTTGTATCGCTTCTGTCATGGGTTTTACTTCAGAAGCAGCAATGCCTTGATTTTCAAATTTTTCACATAACTCCTTCATTTCTAATGCTTCCTTTTTAACTTCATTATTAGCTTGCAGCATATCTTCTAAATACCGGTAATATCCACTCGCTAAACCTCCCAAAATACCGCATACAATAATAATGATGCATAATTTTAGCGGCGCATTGTGTGATGATTTTTTTTCCGGAAAGATTAGGGTATTTTTTTCTTTTTGGATTTCCCTGAATTTATTAATGTTTACCTTTAAATTCTGTTCCAGAACAGGTTTTACTTTCGGTTGGTCAGTAACCGCAATTAATTTCAAAATATCATTATTTTGATTCTGAAGGGTAATTTCTATTTTTTCTACCTGAGCCGAGTCATCTTTTAAAACTTTATTTTTATATAAAGAATTATCTTTTGGCTCTCCGATAAAATAGAGTGTCACACCTCCCAAAACACAAATCAAGATCAGCAGTAAAGCAGTCCAGTTATATTTTTTCTGATTTAAAGTTTTCATGGCTATTAATTTTTAAGTTGTTCATCAAAGTTCCTTTAAAAACAAACCTCTGTCAATTACACAAATGGGTGATTTAAAACAAAAAACAGCACCATAAATGATGCTGTCGTTATTAATATTTAAAATTTACTATAAATCGATTCTGAAAAACAAATGCGTTCCGTTTTCCGTGGTGACTTCGCAGTGTCCGTTTTGTTCCTGCATTCTCCGCTTCATATTTCGGAGTCCGTTTCCTTCTGATTTTTCGTGGTTAATTCCTATTCCGTTGTCGGAGATTTTCATCTTGAATTCTTTGTCTTTCTGGATGAATGACAATTTGATCTGATTGGACTGGCTGTGTTTGTAAGCATTGTTCAGGGCTTCTTTTAAGCATAGAAATAAATTTCGTCTCTGTTCTGTGGTGATTACTGTTTCCAAAACAACATTTTCAATTTCTGTGAGCAGAAGAATTTTTGTTTTTTTCAAAAAATTTTGTGCATACATCTTTGAATAATCGATGAAGCTTCCCAAAGTATCGTTTCCGGAGTTAAGACTCCAAAGCATTTCCCGCATGGAAAGGTTCATTTCTTCGGAGGTTTTCAGGAGTTCATCAATATCATTTTTCAGATCATCATTTTCAGCCCGTTGTTTTAAAAATTCTGCCTGCAATTTTAACGCTGAAATTCCTGCACCGAGATCATCGTGCATATCGTGGGAAATTCTTTCCCGCTCTGCTTCTATGGATTTTTGTTTTTCGAGTTCTTTTTGAAGAAGCTGGTTTTGGTGTTCGGATTCTTTGAGTTGGTTTTCACGTAAATGAAGAAGTTGTCTTTTATTATACATCAATACAATGAAAATTATAAATACAACAAAAATCATCATAATTCCTATCGCTAGAGTATATGCAAGTTTTATATCATTTCCAATATGATTCATGAATTATTTATTTTAAATTTCATTAGTGCTACATAAAACATTACATACATGATTATATTAATAATATTCTGTCCATCTCTTAAAAATTGGAGAAATTTTTCATCTTCATTTGCAAAATAAAACATAGGAGTAACTCTGAAAACAAAAAAACAACTCCACATAAGTAACGATGTTGAGATCCAGAATGAAGGATCATTAGTAATTGGGGTTTCATCAAAAAAAGATAACTTTTGATAAAACCATAAAAGAGAATGAATTATATAAAATGATAAAAGTATTATTCCAATATTCTTATCAAAATTAAAATTAAAAAAATTTGTAAAAACTAAAATTAAAATTACAGCAAAAAATGTTATTAGACTTGACCATATTTTATATCCAGATGTTAGAACTTTAGAAAAATAAATGTAAAAGAAAATAATAGAAAAAATATCATAAAAATTATATAATAGTCCATTTTTAGAATCAGGATATATTAAGTAAAGTGAAAAAGAAAATACATCAGTAAATAATGACGTAAGTAAATAAATTAATAAATAATTTTGAGCAGATAAACCTAATTTTCTGCTCAAAATATATGACTTTATTGTTACTAGCAATAAAACAAGTTTATATATTATTCCTATAACCATTTTTATGGCCTTAGGTCACCCATATCAAAATAATAACTTGAATCGTACTGTATTTTTGCTCCATTAGATCCAATACTTGTTCTATAAAACTGACCAATAATAGTTAACTGTTTTTCCCTATCTTTATAAGCATCTTGATATCTCTTTATCTCATAAGGATCTTTAGTAATCTTTTTCACTTGATACATTATAATATTAAAG
>NZ_QEHP01000095.1:0-1231 GCF_003094695.1 Chryseobacterium sp. HMWF035
ATTATATTTCTAATAAATTTTTCAGTCATACAGGCTCAAACTATTCACGTAAAAATAAAAGATAATACAAATAAACCACCTGAAAATATTAATGTACAATTATTTGAGAATAATAAAATAATAGATTTTAAAAAAACAGATTATACAGGACAATGCACCTTTCAAGTTTCTGAAAAAGGTTTTTTTTCTTTAAAATTTACTTCTGTTTTTTATAAAACAAAAACTGTTGAAATCAATACTTCAGAACAATCTAGTTTTGAAATAGAATTGGAAGCACAAATTACTGAAATAAAAGAAGTAGAAATAAAATCTCGTCCAAAAGTAGTTACAGCAAAAGAAGATACTATTGTTTTTAACCTAAAAGCGGTAAGAGATGGAACTGAGCGTACGACAGAAGATCTTATAAAGAAATTACCAGGTTTAGACATTACTGAAAATGGAAAAGTAACATATAAAGGAACTACAATAGGGCAGGTTTTAGTAGAAGGTAATGAGTTTTTTGGTAAAAACCATAAAATTGCGACTCAAAATATTTCGGCTAATATGTTGGATGGGATTGATTTGTGGCAAAATTATACTACAATTAATGGAAACCGTTCAACAGCTCTTAATTTAAAATTAAAGCAAGAATATAAGGGAAAAATAACGGGTAATATCGAAACTAATTTTGGTATAAAAAATTCATATTTGGCACATGGTAATTTATTCAGGTTTGGAAAGCTCGGAAATTTAGCCCTTATCGCTGATTTCAATAATATAGCTAAAGACCCGATTAGTTATATGGATTTTTATGAAATGAATTCTCAGGAAAGTCTAGATGACACACCAAATAATTCTGTTGAAATAGAAATTCCTACATTTCTCAATAATGATGGTAAAGTAAAATCAAAAAATAATCAATTTGGGGCATTACAGTATTCCAAATCAAAAAAAGATTTTAGTATTACTGCTTTTTCTATTTTTAATAATGCTCAATTAGAAAAATTTTCTACTTCTAAAAGAAATTCTTTTGAAGGGGAATCACAAGCTTTTAACTTTTCAGAACAACGAATAGAAAATAATAAAGGTTTTTTAGGAACTACTCAGATTAAAATGAAAAAAAGTTTATCGGATGGAAGTTTCTTTTATTATACTTTTGGTTATAATCCTACACAGGATCATTTTAATCAAAGCATAGATAGATATTCTACTGATTGGAATTTTTATAGAATTGATAACTCTGTAAATAATG
>NZ_QEHP01000096.1:0-15623 GCF_003094695.1 Chryseobacterium sp. HMWF035
TCTGATAGCTGAAAGCCTGCGGAACCTGTGCGCTTACTAAACTTGCTAAAAATAATCCTATAGTTGCGTAAAGCTTTTTCATGTTCAAATAGTTTTTTTAAGGTTTTTTGATAATTTTAATAGGTTTGATGTCGGAGTTTTTGAAAACGATCATATAAACTCCCTGTTGAAGCGGTCTGAGATCCAGTTGTTCAGAATCTAATTTAGTTTTGAAAATAAGCTTTCCGGAAAGATCATAAATTTCCGCACCTTCGATTTTTGATTTTGAATTCAGTTTAACGTAAATAAAATCGGTTGTAGGATTCGGATAAATTTTCACATGGTCTTTTTCAAGTTCTGAAACACCCAAAACCTGTAAAACAGATTGGTAAAACATTCCCATTGTTCCGGAATTCGATTTGTCAGGATCTGTAGGAATCACATAAATTTCTCCCACCGAATGCGTAAAGTTATCCGCAGAAATCGCTCCCGAATTCATATTCCCGATCACAGACTGGGCAAAACCAAAAAAAGGAACTCCGAATAAGAATAGAGTAATTTTTTTTCTCATGGTCAATAATTTTAAGGACTGCGAATATAAATAAATTTTTGATGCTGAAGATCGTTTCGGAGCCAAAAACTGTTAAGTTCTGATATGATTGCAACCGGAAGATTCGGAATGTTGGCAACTATGATGAAAATATTAATTTTTTTTAGGTAAATATCATTCATCTTTATAGAGGATTTCATCCCTCTGATTCCAGATAACCAAGATTTTAACAAAAAAAATTCATAAATTTTATCGAAGAAATGAATGATTGTATTTTATCGTTTTTTCAGCTTCTCTATCTATTAGAAAAATGAAACAATATTTTATATTTCCTCAACGTTTGAAATAAAAATTAATAACATTATTTCTTTTAAAAAAGCACAGAATGAAAAAGAAACCCAACAATCCACCGTTGTATGATGAAGAGCTGATGCATACTGTTCTGGACATTTTTTCTGAAATTCTGGATACCCTCAGGAAAAAGCAGATTACCGATTCGCAGTATTATGACAGTGCCGATGTAAAAAGGCTGCTGAATATCAGCGACAGTACTTTATTCAGAATCCGGAAATCACAGAATATTCCGTACATAAAAATCGGAAAGAAAATATACTATCCGAAATCGTTTTTCAATACAGCCCTCAAAAAATGAGGGTATTTTTATGTCTTTCGTTGGTGGGATTAAATACCAGATTCTGCTGAATGATCCGGCCATTCCTCTGTCATCCTGAGCGTGAAGCAGCCGAAGCATCTCTTTTTTATCACAATAATCTGTTGTTTTGATTATTGCTTCATGTAAATTGTGCAGATTACGCAGATATAAAATGTAACTTCTTAAATTACTTTCTAAGTATATTAAACAGCTGAAGGATCTCCTTTAATTACAATAAATAATTGTCAAATGATTTCAATTAAATATCATACTTTAAAATCAATGATTTTCTGCGCTGTCATCCTGAGCGCGAAGCAGCCGAAGGATCTTTTTTTCTTATCACAATGATCTGTTGTTTTGATTGTCGTGCGCAATTACTTCACGCAGATTGTGGAGATTACGCAGATATGAAATGTAACTTCTTAAGCTTCTTTCTAAGTATAGTAAGCAGTCGAAGGATCTTTTTTTATTACCATAAATAATTGTCCAACGCTTTCAATTGAATATCATACTTTAAAATCAATGATTTTCTGCGCTGTCATCCTGAGCGCGAAGCAGCCGAAGGATCTTTTTTTCTTATCACAATGATCTGTTGTTTTGATTGTCGTGCGCAATTACTTCACGCAGATTGTGGAGATGACGCAGATATACAATGTAACTGCTTAAATTACTTTCTAAATATAGTAAGCAGCCAAAGGATCTTTTTTATTACAATAAATAATTGTCAAACGATTTTAATTAAATATCATACTTTAAAATCAATGTCTTTCTGCGCTGTCATCCTGAGCGCGAAGCAGCCGAAGGATCTCTTTTTTTATTACAATAATCTGTTGTTTTGATTTTTGTGCGCAATTACTTCACGCAGATTGTGGAGATTACGCAGATATGAAAAGTTACTTCTTAAGCTACTTTTTAAGTATGTTAAGCAGCCCAAGGATTTTTTTTTACTACAATGATTTGTTTAAATGGAGTTGCATTGATGTGCGCTTCGGCTCCGCTCAGCGCACGGTGGAGAGTTTGGTTTACAATGATTTATTTAAAATGGAATGGCATGAAGTACGCTGAGCGGAGCCGAAGCGTAAAAATATCTGCATTAAAATTTTATCGGAGATAAAATCTTTGCGCCTTAATATATAGAGTATGTTAAAAAATATTGCGTCTTTGCGGGTTTAAACAACTTTAGGAATGATTATTTATGATGATGTGCGCTTCGGCTCCGCTCAGCGCACGGTGGCGGGTTTTATTTACAATGATTTGTTTAAAATGGAATGACATGAAGTACGCTGAGCGGAGCCGAAGCGTACAATTAGGCAGAAACTTTTATAAAATCCTCCCGAAATCCTTCGACTGTTGTTCGGTCTTTCTTCGGAAAAAATCCCATTTTTCCGAAGCCGATCCGAAGAAGACCCGAACATGATCCGAAGAAATGGGTTTTCAAACCGGTCAAAACCGGTCAAAAGCAGTCAAAACCCGTCATCTTTTTCACAGGTGCCTGAAATTGGAAAATTCTGTAATACCTTCGTTCTGTTAACCAATAAAAATGCACAAATGGCACGAATAACAAAAGGAATCCTTGGAGGATTTTCAGGGAAAGTGGGAACAATTGTAGGCGCAAACTGGCGCGGACAGGACATTATCAGAAGCATTCCCAAACCAAGCTCGAAACAGCCCACCGATAAACAGCTTCTTCAGCAGACCAAATTCAGCATGGTGATCAGCTTTCTGCAGCCGCTCAAAAATATTCAGACGAAGTATTTCGGATCGGGGAGCGGCTCAAAATCAAGGGTGAATATGGCGGTTTCCTACACCATCAGTGAAGCGTTACAGATGAATGACGATGTTCCCGAACTGGTATACAACAAGGTTCTGATCACGAAAGGTGATCTGGCAGGTTTCCAGAACGTCGCTGCTTCTTCGCAGACCGGAAATATCATTGCGCTGAGCTGGGAGGACAATTCCGCACAGGGAAACGCAGATACCGCCGACAAAGCCAATGCGGTGTGTTATTGTGAAGAGCTGGGAACGTTTGAAATTTTCGAATCCGTTGCCGAAAGAGTAGCACTGACTGCTGATGTGACAATGCCTGCTTCCTACACAGGAAAGGAAATTCAGGTATGGGTGTTTTTCAGGAATGCGAAAGAAACCCTTGCGTGTAACAGCGCGTATCTCGGGGCTTATACTTTAGTTTAATCTGAATCTCCATCCGAAAGGGTGGGGATTTTTTGTGGTGGCTTCGGCTCCGCTCAGTTACCTGGTTTTTTTGATGTGGTTTCAGGGTGTTGTTTGGCGGTGGGTTGTTTTCTTTAGTGGTGGCTTCGGCTCCGCTCAGCCACCGTGTTCTTTGATTTGATTTTTTGGGGGTGTTGGACTGTGGGTTGTTTTCTGTAGTGGTGGCTGAGCGGAGCCGAAGCCACCTATTCATCTTTTATAAAAAACATACTGTGGGTTTCATTCATGCATTCTGCCGCTTTTTTAAGCTCTTCGTTCCAGCCATTAATTAAAGCTTCTTTTTTTCTGCGGCTCCATCCCTGAATTTGTTTTTCTCGGTAGAAAGCAAGATCAATACGTTCAAATTCTTCAAAATAAATAAGCTGTACAGGAAGCCGATTTTTAGTGTGATGAGCACCTTCTCCTTTTTGATGCTGCGAAAGTCGGCGTTCAAGATCGTTGGTGCTGCCGGTGTAATAACTGCCATCTGAGCAGAGAAGAATATACATCCATCCTTTTATCATTTGTATTTTTTTTAAAGATAGTATTTAATTTGAATGCGGTGGCTTCGGCTACGCTCAGCCACCGTGTTTTTTGATTTGTTTTTTTGTGATATTTGATGATGTGTTGTTTTATCTGTAGTGGTGGCTGAGCGGAGCCGAAGCCACCGTGTTTTTTGATTCCTTGATATGATTTTATTTTGTAAAAAATTTTTATTAAAATGTAGAAAATAATATCTTTAACGTTTTTAATTAAGGATAACCATGTCAGAAGAACAGAAACGCCAGTTGCAGCAGCAGCTTTGGAATATAGCGAATACTTTAAGGGGGAAAATGGATGCGGACGAATTCCGGGATTATATTTTAGGATTTATTTTCTACAAATATCTTTCGGAGAAAATTCACTTTACAGCGAATAAAATTTTGCTGGATTCGGGAGAGGATATTGATTACAATGATGTGGACGAAAATACTGAAGAAGGGAAAGAAATTGTAGAAGCCATTTATGAAGAAGTGGTTGAAGATTTAGGATATTTCCTTAAACCTTCGGAACTTTTCAGTAATATTGCCAAAAAAGGACATCAGAAACAGGAAGGGAAATCTAATTTTATTCTGGCTGAACTTACAAAAATCCTTAATAATATTGAGCAATCCACATTAGGGACAAACAGCGAAGATGATTTTGAAGGACTTTTCGATGATCTGGATCTGACTTCGGCAAAATTAGGAAGGACAGAGGACGAAAAAAATACCCTAATCTCCAAAGTGCTGTATCATTTGGATGATATTGATTTCAATTTATCAGATACCAATGCTGATGTTTTAGGTGATGCTTACGAATATCTGATTGCACAATTTGCAAGTGGCGCTGGTAAAAAAGCAGGGGAATTTTATACGCCTCAACAGGTTTCTACCATTTTGGCAAGAATCGTGACGAGCAGAAAATCACAGTTAAAATCTGTATACGACCCGACTTGCGGAAGTGGTTCGTTACTTTTACGTGTTGCCCGTGAAGCAAAAGTAAGTGATTTTTACGGTCAGGAAATGAACCGTACAACTTATAACTTGGCGAGAATGAATATGATTCTTCACGGGGTCAATTACAGCAATTTTGACATCCGTCAGGAAGATACGCTTGAAAAACCTCAACATCTTGATAAAACTTTTGATGCGATTGTCGCCAATCCGCCTTTTTCTGCAAAATGGAGTGCGAATGAACTACATCTTTTGGATGAAAGATTTTCACAATATGGAAAATTATCACCGTCTTCAAAAGCAGATTTTGCGTTTATCCAGCATATGATCCATCATCTGGATGAAAACGGAATTATGGCTGTCGTAATGCCGCACGGCGTTCTGTTCCGTGGTGCAGCCGAATTGGTGATCCGAAAATATCTGATTAAAGAAAAAAATTATCTGGATGCTGTGATCGGTTTACCTGCCAATATTTTCTACGGAACAAGTATTCCTACCTGTATTTTAGTGTTTAAGAAATGCCGTGAAGCAGATGAAGATATCCTGTTTGTAGATGCAAGTAAAGAATTTGAAAAGCAAAAAAATCAAAATGTATTGCTACATTCTCATATTAATAAGATTGTTGACACTTATCAAAACCGTACGGTAACTGAAAAGTTCAGTCATAAAGCGACTTTACAGGAAGTTGCCGATAATGATTACAATCTAAATATTCCTCGCTATGTCGATACTTTTGAGGAAGAAGAGGAAATTGATATTCAGGCGGTAATGGCAGAAATTAAGGAGCTTGAAGCAAAGCGTTCTCAACTGGATTCTGAAATTGAAGTTTATTTGAAAGAGTTAGGTCTTGTTTTTTAAGTATCCTTAATTCTTTTACTAACGAATAATAATATAACTGAGATGACAGAAGAAAATAAAAGTATCGGAAAATTTCCTAATTTGCGATTTCCGGGGTTTGAGGGGGAATGGGAAGAAACAACTTTAGGAAATTTAGGAAGTATAATAACCGGTTCAACACCGCCGACAAACGAAGCTTCTTTTTATAATGGAAATCGCCTATTTATTTCTCCAGTAGATATACAAACCAGTAGATATATTTTCAAAACTAAAACTACACTAACAGAAAAAGGATTTAATAAAGGCAGAATAATAAGGAAAGGAAGTACATATTTTGTATGCATTGGTTCTACTATCGGTAAAGTAGGACAAGCAACTGAAGAATCAATTACAAATCAGCAAATTAATTCAATAATTCCATTTAATAACGATGATGATTTTGTATTTTCACTATTAGAATATTCTTCAGCTAGAATAAAATCTCTTTCAGCAGAGCAAGCTGTACCAATTATTAATAAAACAACTTTTTCAAATGTCCAAGTTATTATTCCTAGTATAAAGGAACAAAAAAAAATCTCATTATTTTTTAAGCTTTTAGATATTAAAATCCAAACCCAAAGGAAAATAATTGAAGATTTAAGATTATTAAAAAAAAATATAACTAAAAAGATTTTTAATCAGCAGATAAAATTTAAGAATACTAATCAAGAAGAGTTTTCAAATTGGGAGTTAACGTCGTTAGAAAACATTTTAATCAAGTATGAAGAAAAGTCTACGTATAGTAATCAATATCCAATTTTAACGTCGGCAAGAACTGGTATTTATTTTCAGAAAGATTATTTTGACGACAATGAAGTAGCTAGCAAAGATAATACGGGTTATAATGTTGTTCCTAAAGGATATTTTACATATAGACATATGAGTGATGATACTATATTTAAGTTCAATATAAATGATATTTGTGATAAAGGTATTGTGAGTACGCTTTATCCTGTATTTACAACTACAGGAGTAAATAATTATTTTCTAAAAGAGTATTTAAATGAAGGTCAAGAATTTAAAAACTACGCTCTCTTACAAAAACAAGGCGGCTCAAGAACATATATGTATTTCAATAAATTAAGTAGATTAATGTTATATTTCCCTCCTATTGATGAGCAAAATAAAATAGCAGAATTTTTAAAAATTCTTGATGATAAAATCAATTTAGAAAACGAGCTATTAACTCAATATGAAAATCAGAAAAAATATTTATTACAAAATCTTTTCGTTTAAAAGATTCGGATTTCGAGAAAGGCTTGTGAAAGTTTCAAACCTTGATAAGCCTTTTTATCAAACAAACAAATTAGCCAAAAGAAACTTCTTCTGAAGCTCTAACCTTTCTAAAATTTGTTTTTCTATTTCTATTTTTTCTTGAATTGAAGAAAGAAAATTAGCTATTTTTGTTTGTTCATCTTTACAAGGAAGTTTTACATTTAGTTTTAAGAATTCTGTTTTAGACATATTGTATCTTGTGCTTCCTTGTGCAAGTTTTATTATTTCATTTCTGAATGTATTGCTTCTGAACAGAAATTGTGAAAATTCTGGAATAAGTTTATCAAACGAAGTAGCTCTAAAACCAAAGCAAAAACTATTAAGATATACATTATCAACATTTTCTAATAAAACCGAACTCATTCCAATCTCTTCAGGAGTTTCAGAAGAAATAGTAAAAAATACATCACCATACTGAACCGTATTTTGATTCTCATTTTCTTCAACATCAACAAAAGCGCAATTTTCTATATTGATTTTAGCTGAATCAAATATTTGCTTGTACTGAATATACTTTTGTCCTACTCCAAAATGCTCTTTTGTTTTTCCAGATAATCCGTTAAACGTATTTCCTAAATCACTCAATTTAAAATATTTCCATTGTGAAAAAATATTTCTATTGCTGTCTTTAAATCTCAATTTTTGTTCAAATATTAAATCTTTGAGATTTGACATTTGGGATTTTAGTTGGGAAATTATTTTCTTTTGGGTTTGAATTCTTTTGTCAATCTTCTCTATGAATGAAGAAATTTTTTCTTGTTCAATTATAGGTGGAAGATATATTTTCTTTGACTTTATTTCTGAAGATGAAATTCCTTTAATAGAAGTTCCTTGTACTTCGTTAGCAGCTTTTTTCATCACTTTAGAAAGCTGAAAAGCTAAATAAAGTTGATTACATTTTAGTTCAGATATATTTGTAAAATCCTGACTTGTACATACATCATTAAATGATAATGCTACTTTTCCAACTCCAACTCTCGAAACAATTAATACTGAAGGTGCTTTACATAATTTTGTAGAAGATTTTTCAATTGCATCTTGAGTAATAAATCTACTAATATTAATTTTAAAAATATTATCTTCTTCTAAGTCAGAAGAAGATATCCAAGGAATGTTCCCATTCCAAAATTTCTCATTAGATGAAGAGGGAGTTCCTCCTCCTGAAAAAGTTCCCAAATCACTCAAAATTTTCTCTTCCCATTCCCCCTCAAACCCCGGAAATCGCAAATTAGGAAAGAAAGTCATAATTATCTCCTTTCTGCACATTAAGGAGAAAATTATCCCTTAATTCTTTGTAGAGGAGATAATTTCTAATCATCATTAACTTTAGGATTTTAAATAATAAATATTAAAACCAAAAAAATTATGACAAGAAAGAAAACATTGGCAGAAATCGCTGAACTGTGGAAGAATGACAAAAAGCTGTATGTGAAAAAATCAACCTTTTCGGCTTATGTGCTGTTGCTGGAAAATCATTTATTGCCTGTATTCAAAGACTATTCTGAGATTGAGGATGATGAGGTACAGAAGTTTGTATTTCAAAAACTCGAACAGGGCTTAAGCCAGAAAAGCATTAAAGACATCCTGATTGTTCTGAAAATGGTATTGAAGTTTGGAGCAAAAAATAAATGGATTGATTTCATCAATTTCGATGTGCAGTATCCCACAGTTCGCGAAACTCACACCATTGAAGTCTTAAGCAGAACGCATCAGAAAAAAGTGATGAACTATATTCAGGAGCATTTTACCTTTAGAAATCTGGGGGTTTACATCTGCCTTTGTTCGGGAATGCGGATTGGGGAAATCTGTGCCCTGACCTGGGAAGATATTGATACGGACAACGGAATTATCAATATCCGCAAAACCATTCAGCGAATTTATGTGATTGATGGGGGAGAAAGAAGAACGGAACTTTTGATTGATTCGCCTAAAACCAAAAATTCGATCCGTGAAATCCCGATCAGCAGAGATTTGCTGAGAATGCTGAAACCGTTTAAGAAAATTGTAAATCCTGCTTTTTATGTACTGACCAACGATTCTAAACCTACAGAACCCAGAACCTACCGAAGTTATTACAAAAACCTGATGCGCTATCTGGAGATTCCGGATATTAAATTCCATGGTTTGAGACACAGTTTTGCCACAAGATGCATTGAAAGCAAATGCGACTATAAAACCGTGAGTGTTTTGCTCGGTCATTCTAATATCAGTACAACTCTGAACTTGTACGTTCATCCCAATCTGGAACAGAAGAAAAAAGCCATCGACCAGATGTTTAAAGCGCTAAAATAGTTGCAGTTGTCTCCGATTATTTCTTACATTTGGGAAAACTAAAACAACTTTGTCAAAGTTTTTAACCAAAACTCAGTACGAATGTCAAGCCAGCCGGAATATATTTTAGAGCAGAAATTAGTAGAACAGTTACAGCAGTTAGGGCATAAAAAAGTGACGATTCGCAGCGAAGCGGATCTCATCAGAAACCTAAAAACTCAGCTCGAAGTTCACAATAAAAAAACATTTTCAGAAAAGGAGTTTGAAAAGATCCTCAATCATCTTTCTAAAGGAAATGTTTTTGAAAAGGCTAAAACGTTACGGGATAAATTTCATTTTATAAAAGACGACGGAACTTCAGAATGGATTGAATTCATCAGTCAGGATCACTGGTGCCAGAATCAGTTTCAGGTCACGAATCAGGTGGCACAGGAAGGAAATTTTAAAAACCGGTATGATGTAACCATTCTTATCAACGGATTACCTTTGGTACAGATTGAATTGAAACGCCGCGGTCTGGAAATGAAAGAGGCGTTTAATCAAATCAACCGTTATCATCATCAGTCCTTCAATTCCGGAAGTGGATTGTTTAATTATGTTCAACTGTTTATCATCAGTAACGGTGTCAATACAAAATATTATTCCAACAACGCAAAACAGACATTTAAGCAGACTTTCTTCTGGTCGGATGAACACAACAATAACATTACACAGCTCGACCAATTTGCCCCTGCATTTTTAGAACCTTGTCATATTGCCAAAATGATCACCAAGTATATTGTTCTGAATGAAACGAATAAAATACTGATGGTTTTAAGACCTTATCAATATTACGCGGTTGAGAAAATTGTTGACAGGGTAAGAAATACGGATAAGAACGGTTTTGTCTGGCATACAACAGGCTCAGGAAAAACACTGACTTCCTTTAAAGCAAGCCAGATCCTGAAAGAAATTCCTAAAGTGGAAAAAGTTGTTTTTGTGGTGGATAGGAAAGATTTGGATTATCAGACTCAAAAAGAATTTGATGCTTTTGAAAAAGGAAGTGTGGATGCTACGGAAAATACAGCCCATCTGGTTAAACAACTTTCCGATAATACTAAACTTATTGTAACGACTTTACAAAAGTTAAATACGGCAATTACCAAAGAAAAGCACGGCAATAAAATTGACAAGCTGAAAGATAAAAAGGTGGTTTTCATTTTTGATGAGTGTCACAGAAGTCAGTTTGGAGATACGCATCAGAACATCAAAAAATACTTTAAAAATGCCCAAATGATAGGCTTTACAGGAACTCCGATTTCTGAAGTGAATTCAATTGGGAAAATAGACGGCGCTCCGGCAACAACGAACAGACTTTTTGAAGACTGTCTGCATAAGTATGTGATTACAGATGCCATTCGTGATGATAATGTTCTGAAGTTTTCTGTGGAATATGTGGGAAGATACAAGGAAAAAGAAGGAAGCAATACGTATATTGACACGGATGTTGAAGCCATAGATACACAGGAACTGCTTGAAAGCCCGAAACGTCTTGAAAAGATTGCAGATTATTTGATAGCAGAATACGGAAGGAAAACGCATAACGGTACTTTTAATGCAATGTTCTGTGTAAGCAGTATTGATGTTTTGCAGAAATATTATGATCTTTTCCAGAAGAAAAAAGAGGAAAACAGGCACAATTTGAAAATTGCCACTATTTTCAGCTATGGAACTAATGAAGAGTCTAAAGATGCCACCGGAATTTACGAAGAGCCGGAGTTGGGAATGGTCGCAGAACCACAGACACAATATGGAGATTCTCACAGCAGAAATGTGTTGGAAAGATACATTGGTCATTACAATGAAATGTTTGGAACCAATTTTACGACCAAAGACAGCCAGAGTTTTTACAATTACTACAATGACATTGCTAAAAGAGTCCGCAGTAAAGAAATTGATTTAATCATCGTAGTGAATATGTTTCTGACAGGATTTGACAGTCCGCAACTGAACACTTTATTTGTCGATAAAAATCTGAAATATCACGGATTGATTCAGGCATTTTCACGTACCAACAGATTATTGGGCGAAAAGAAATCACAGGGAAACATTGTTTGTTTCCGTAATCTGAAGTCTGCAACCGATGACGCAGTGACTTTGTTTTCCAATAAAGAAGCGATTCAGGAAATTATCATTCTGCCGATTGAAGATTATATTGAGCTTTTCAATTCAGCTTTGGACAGTTTAAAAATTGTTGCTCCAGAAATAGACAGTGTCAACAGCTATCAAACCGAACAGGAAAAGTTTGAATTCATCACCGCTTTCCGTGAAGTAATGCGCGTTTTGAATGTATTGAAATCATTTGCAGATTTTGATTTCAATAAGCTGGAAATGGATGAATATGAGTTTGATGGGTATAAAAGCAAATATTTAGATATTTGGACGGAGCTAAAACTTCTGAAACCTGATAGTCAAGGAAAAGTAAGTATTTTAGACGATGTCGATTTTGAATTAGAACTCATTCATCAAGATGAAATTAATGTAAGTTACATTCTCTCACTTTTAGCCAATCTTACCGATTCAAATCTAAAAGGTGATAAGTTAGAAAAAAAGAAAAAAGAAATCCGGGATATCCTTTCCGGTGATGCAAAACTCCGAAGTAAAAAAGAACTGATCGAAAAGTTCATCGAAGAAAACCTTCCTCATATTTCTGACGGAGACAATGTGAACGAAGAGTTTGAAAAATACTGGAACAAAGAAAAAAACTCGGCTTTCGAAAAAATAGCAACCGAAGAATCTTTAAACAAAGACCGTTTCAGAGATGCTATTGATGATTTTCTTTTTACTTCCAAAACTCCTAAAATAAGTGACACTCTAAAGCTGCTTGAGATAAAACCAAAGCTTACTGAACGCAATAATATCGGTAGAAGAATTATTCAGAAAGTGCAGGATTTTGTGGAGGTGTTTATTGATGGGGTGGCTTCGTAGAAATTAAAAATAAATCGTTTTTACGGATTCCCGTAAATTTTTGTCTATAGTATTTGATATTTTTGAAATTTAAATATTTTTCAATCTTTGTAAATGCAGAATTATACTAAAAATAAACAAAATTTATAAAATTACCCAATAAAAATATTTAAGGTCTTTTGTTTTAAAATATTAGAAATAGATAATTTTTTAAAGTGATTGGAATTTTTCAAAAAATATTAAAATAGAATAAATAAAGCATGTGATTGAAAAAGTTAAATTATGGACAAATACCTAACTAATACTGAAAAATTGATAAATCATATCTATTGGTTTTATGAAGATTTGGAAACGCTACCAAAGAAAGACCATTATGGATTATCTATAAATTATACAGATTTGAAAGAAAGAAAAGACGATTTCCTTTCGGAATTAACAAACACAGTTGTTAGTTGGGTTTACAACAATAGTAAATCTAAAGATTTATTTGATAAGAGATTTGCTGAAACTAGTGACTACGGAAATGCGGCGAATTTTTTAACCAATCAAGCTTATAAAAAATTTAGGAAAGGATATCCTCAAGGGCAATTTGGAGAACTATTATTGTTCAATTTGATACAGCATTATTATAAAGCTGTTCCTATTTTAAGAAAACAGAGAATAACAACTTCTGTTGGTCACGAAAGGTTTGGAGCTGATGCTATCCACTACAAAAAACAAGGAGATGATAATGTTTTTATTTTAGGAGAATCTAAATGTTATGAGAGCAAATATTCTTTCAATTCAGCATTTGAAACATCATTAAACAGTGTTGTAACTACTTTTGATTTGTTAGATAAAGAAATCGACTTGTATCTCTATGATGATTTTTTAGAGCCTGAATTAGAAGATGTTGTTAAAACATACAAAGCAGGAAAATTACCAGATGTGAAATTTGAATTGGTTTGTATGGTTGCTTACAATGAAACTACTAAAATTACTGGAGAGAATGAAAAAAATATTAAAGAAGCAATAAAAACAATCATAAAAAATCGTTGCAAAAGTTTTGATCAGGAAAAATTCAAAATTATAAATGAAGCTTTGTTGACTCGAATAAATTATATCGTTTTCCCGATTTGGGAATTGGATATATTGTTAGATGCATTTCAATCTAAAGTTGGTTCATAATGGTACTTTTACTAAACAAAACTGATAAGCACAATGACTTAATCTGCTATTTGCTGAATTTTGAACACCAAGCAATAGCAATGAAATTGGATTTAATTGAAGAATCTGACATAGCAATTACGGAAGATAGGTTGTATCAAGCCATTGGTGTAATAGATTATTATTCGAGAAATTCTGACGAAGAATCAAAACAAATTGTGATTGTTCTATCATCAATTCTCTATACTTATAAACAGAATCATTGGACAGAGCTAAATCAGTTTTTAGTAATTGTTTTGTCAAGAATCGGATTTGCTCCATCGGCTATTATGGTTGATGATGAGTATAGTAATGAAAGTAAGACATTTAGTGCTTTAAATAGCTTTATAAGTCAAATTAGCACAACTTTAAATCAGTTAAAAAATGAGATTTTCATAGATAAACAATTATATCTTCTAACTGATTTTCAAAAAAGGATTTGGGAAATGAGTAGTGAGTCTAAGTTTTTAGGAATATCTGCCCCAACCTCTGCCGGAAAATCATTTGTTATCCTTTTAAAATGCATAGATAATATTATCAAAAAAGGAGGGAATATTGTCTATGTTGTACCAACGTTGAGTTTGATAAATCAAGTTGTAAATGACTTTCACGATAAACTAAAAGAGTTTTCTTTAGATCATTATGAAATATTGACAACATACAATGAAAAGAGAAATAGTAATATTATTTATGTTCTAACTCCAGAAAGAGCCATTTCCGCATACAACGAAAATGATAAACCTTTCGGTGATGTTAATTCATTTATTGTTGACGAAATACAAAATATTGAACGGCTAGAAAATGAAAAAGATGAGAGATCAAAAATATTATTTGATAGTTTAATTGAGCTAAGTTTTAGCTATAGTCCTGATTTAATTATTTTCAGTGGCCCACGAGTTACAGGGCTAAAAAGTTTAGGATTTGATATTTTTCAAGAGGTAAGCTCAAATGAGCTGAGTGCAATATCATCTCCTGTGACAAATTTCACATATAGTATTCTAAAAAAAGGAAACAAATACTTTTTTAAACAATACTCCCAGATTAACAACGATTGCTCTTTAATTGAAATTCAAAATACTGATTATCTCAAGATTGGTGGTAAACAGTATGATGATAAGTATTTGTCATACCTAAGCATCATCATCAACAAATTAGGAGTTGATAGTACAAATATCATTTTCTCCCCAACTTCAGGAACTGCGCGAAAAATAGCTATAGATTTAGCAAATAAAAATGAAATCAAGAATTCTAATCTGTTATTAAATGGTTTAATAAAGTACGTTTCTAATACAGTTCATTCTAATTATGATTTATGTAAAACTTTAGATAATGGTATTGCATACCATCACGGTAAAGTACCTTCCCACATAAGAAATGTTTTAGAATTTGCTATCAAAAAGAAAATGATTGACACGATTGTGTGTACAACTACATTGATGCAAGGTGTTAATTTACCCGCACAAAATGTTATTATGCGGAATGGATATCTCTCGACAAGAAATATTCAAGGTGAAATGCCGAAACTAACGAATTATGAGATTTCTAATTTAAGAGGACGTGCTGGAAGACTTTTAAAAGATTTTGTAGGTAGAACTTTTGTTTTGGACGAAAATGCTTTTGATAATCAAACAGAAAAACAAGGTGATTTGTTTAAGGATGAAAATAAAGATCTGCAGAGTGGATATGGTAAGATATTTACGAGCAATAAATCAAATATAACTGATGCAGTATTCAATAATAAAAGTAATGAAAACTTGCCAAGTGAACTTGGAAAGGATAGTAAATTTCTAATAACTTATATCAGATATAATATTTTGAAGCACGGTATGAATTGTGTGAAAAGGTTAAATTCTGTTGGTATTGATTTAACAATTGAGGATATTAAATTTATAAAAGATGAACTTGATAAAGAGCTTAAAGTTCCATCAAATGTATGTTTAAAAAACAGATATATTGACCCCTTAGTAGTTAATGATATTTATTTAAATATTAATTATTTTATTATTCCAACTAATATTAATGAAAACAATTTATCTCATCATTTTTTTAAGCTTGTTGGTCAAATAAAAACTAAGTATCCTAATTATTACAGCAATTATTTTGACGGTGATTTGTCGGAGTCTTTTTTCTATACAGTTAGTCACTGGATGAGAGAAAAACCACTTAATAAAATACTTTCAGGTGATTATTTTAATGACTCTAATAA
>NZ_QEHP01000096.1:15633-90669 GCF_003094695.1 Chryseobacterium sp. HMWF035
CGGAGCTCCTGCCGCATTGAAAGCAATCGTCTGATAGCTGAAAGCCTGCGGAACCTGTGCGCTTACTAAACTTGCTAAAAATAATCCTATAGTTGCGTAAAGCTTTTTCATGTTCAAATAGTTTTTTAAGGTTTTTTGATAATTTTGATAGGTTTGATGTCGGAGTTTTTGAAAACGATCATATAAACTCCCTGTTGAAGCGGTCTGAGATCCAGTTGTTCAGCATCTAACTTGGTTTTAAAAACAAGTTTTCCGGAAAGATCATAAATTTCCGCACCTTCGATTTTTGATTTTGAATTCAGTTTAACGTAAATGAAATCAGCAGTAGGATTGGGATAAATTTTCACATGGTCTTTTTCAAGTTCTGAAACACCCAAAACCTGTAAAACAGATTGGTAAAACATTCCCATTGTTCCTGAATTTGCTTTGTCGGGATCCGTAGGAATCACATAAATTTCTCCCACCGAATGCGTAAAGTTATCCGCAGAAACCGCTCCCGAGTTCATATTCCCGATCACAGACTGGGCAAAACCAAAAAAAGGAACTCCGAATAAGAATAGAGTAATTTTTTTTCTCATGGTCAATAATTTTAAGGACTGCGAATATAAATAAATTTTTGATTATAAAGATGGTTTTCAGATTTGTGTCATTTTATTTTTTGTTTAAGTATTTTTAATCATTATTTGGATAGATAATTTTTCTTTTTTAGTTAAATTTGAAAAACAATAAAAAAATAAATTATGTCAAGTATTACATTAAAAGGAAACGCAGTAAATACAATAGGAAGTTTACCATCAGTAGGAAGCACAATTAAAGACTTTGCTTTGGTAGATTCAGGACTGAATGTAAAAACTCTGGAGACTTTCGAAGGGAAAAAGAAAGTATTTAATATTTTTCCAAGTATTGATACTCCTACTTGCGCATCATCCGCAAGAAAGTTTAATGAAGAAGCTTCAGCTTTAGAAAATACAGTCGTTATTAATGTATCTAAAGATTTACCTTTTGCTTTGGGAAGATTCTGCGCTGCGGAAGGTCTGAACAATGTAGAAACCCTTTCGGATTTCAGAAGCAGTTTTGGAGACGATTATGAAGTAACGATTACAGACTCTCCAATGAAAGGTCTTTTAAGCCGTGCTGTCATTGTAGCGGATGAAAACAATAAAGTGGTTTATACAGAGCAGGTTTCAGAAATTGCAGATGAACCGGATTATGAGGCTGCATTAGCTGCGTTGAAGTAAAAATTCAGGTAATAAATTTTGAATCAGGTCCTGTTTATTTTACAGGACTTTTTTTATTAAATTCAAAAAGAAAATATATCCTTCTTCGGCAAAGTTACTGACCTGAATCATTAAAAATTAAAAACTTTCCGCTTACCTTTACATCATGAAACGTTCCGGAACCGCAGATTTACCCCTTCACTATGGCAAAGTACCGCCCTGGCTTTACGAACGGATGTCGATCCTCGGTCTTTCTATCGTTGAGGTTATTCTCATGGAGTATGGTAAAGACGAAGTTCACCGCCGACTGGCAGATCCTTTCTGGTTTCAGAGTTTTGGCGCAGTGATGGGAATGGACTGGCATTCTTCAGGAATTACAACTTCCGTAATGGGCGCTTTGAAGCGTTCCATCAATCCGAATTCCCAGTCGTTAGGATTGTATATTTGTGGCGGAAAAGGAAAATTTTCCCGCGAAACACCTTCAGAACTCCTTCAGATTGCCGATAAAACGGGTTTAAACGGAAATGATCTTGTAAAAGCCAGCAAACTTTCGGCGAAAGTAGATAACACCGCAATTCAGGATGGATATCAACTCTATCTGCATAATTTTATTCTGTCGGATAACGGAAACTGGAGCGTTGTTCAGCAGGGGATGCACGAATCGGACGGAACCGCAAGACGCTATCATTGGCATTCAGAAAATATAAAATCCTTTGTGGAAGAACCTCACACCGGAATCAACGGAATTTCAAGAGGAACCATTTTAAATCTTACAGATGCGGAAGCTTCCAGGAACAGAAAAGGAATTTTAGAAATTTCCCATACCGATTCTGCTGAAATTATGAGCGATTTTTCAAGGCTAATTCTTCCCAATCATCACGATGTTCAGGCTTCTGATGTTGATTTGAAACGTCTCGGAGCGCTTTTATATGTAACCCGAGAGCAGCAACCGCAAAATTTTGAAGAGTTGCTGATGTTGGAAGGTGTCGGTCCGAGAACCATGCAGTCTTTGGCTTTGGTAAGCGAAGTCATTCACGGTGCGCCGGCGAGATTTAAAGATCCGGCGAGATTTTCATTTGCGCATGGCGGAAAAGACGGTCATCCGTTTCCGGTTCCTACCAAAGTCTATGATGAAAGCTTACAGATTTTAAAATCAGGAATTGAAAAATCTAAACTTGGCAATTCAGACAAGTTAAAAACCTTAAACAAGTTACATCAGATTATCGAATCGACTGAGAAAGATTTTACTCCCGATTTTGATATTCAGGAAGTAATTGAAGAAGAAAGACAGAATTCCTGGCGTTTTGGAGGTAAAACCGTTTTCGGAGATGCTCAGAAACCTTCGAATCCAAAACCTATTCAGCTTTCTCTGTTTTAAAATCTGTTAATAATCAAATATATTTGTTATCCTAACAGAACAAAGTGGATTGAAGCATCTCAAAGTAAGAGCGTGATTAGTTTATGATTCCGCAAATCATCACTTTATGTAAGAATTACTTCATCAGTTCCAATAAAAATTCTATTTTTAAAACTTTAAAAACATTCACATGATGAGCAATAAAGCCTTAGAAATCTGCTACGATTTCCCTTTTTTCCTTGATGATGAGCTTCAGGAGATATTTCAGGCGCATGAAAAAGTCCTTTTTCACAAAGGAGATTTCATTCTGGAAGAAGGAAAAACAGCCAACGAATATTATATTCTGGAGAAAGGTCTGGCTCGCTCATTTGTCAACGATTTTAACGGAAATGAAGTAACGATCAACTTTTTTGTTGAAAATGAAATCATCATCGAAGTTTCTTCACTGTTTCAGAGAATTCCCACTCAGGAAAATATTGTCTGCATTACAGACTGCGAGTGCTGGAAATTTGATTTTGAGACTTTTCAGGAATTGTTTCATAAAATTCCGAATCTCAGAGAATGGGGAAGAGCCTGGATGTCGCAGCAGCTTTTCATCGGGAAACAGCGTTCCGTAGAGATGTTTACCCTTTCCGCAACCAAACGTTATCTCAATCTTTTAGAACAGAAACCTCACGTTGTGCAATTTGCTCCCCTGAAGCAGATAGCCTCATTTCTAGGCGTTACAGACACTTCTTTGAGCAGAATTCGTAAAGAACTGGTTTCCCATCCGAAGAAAATTTAAATCTTGTCTTATGGCAAGTTGATTTTTATTTTAACTTGGTACTTTTGATTACAAGTTCAACAATAAAAAAATAGCAAAATGAAAATCAATCAAATTTATGTGAATCTTCCGGTGAAAGATGTACAGAAAACCAAAGAATTCTGGACAAATTTAGGCTTCGCCACCAACGAAGAAATGTCAAATGACAAGTCCGTTTGTGTAGTAATGAACGAGAATATTTATGTGATGTTCTTAACGGAAGAATCGTTCCAGACTTTTTCCGAGAGGCCATTACCCAATGGCGATACCACGCAGGTTTTGGTGGCAATCAGTTTAGAAACCCGTGAAGAAGTAGATCAGGTAGTAAATGCAGCCGTAGCAAATGGAGCTACTCAACATGAAGAACCGCAGGATTACGGATGGATGTATCATAATTCTTTTTGGGATATCAACGGACATGGCTGGAATGTAATGTTTGCAGATCCTTCCCAAATGCCTAAAGAGTAAAACCTTAACCCATATCATTTAACTCTTACATCAATTTTTGTGAAATAAAATTTGTGCGGATATTCTTTGTCATTTTTTAAAGAAATTTTCTTCAATCGTATGAGGTTAAAAAATCAATAAGATAGATTCTTCCTTCGTCAGAATGACAAACGATCTGTTCAATCTTTGCTGATTAAAATACTAATCACACAAATTTCAAAAATAATATTAGTGGTATTCGTGAAAAAATTAGTGCTATCTGTGTTTAAAAATATTAGTCGCACAAATACTCTACAAAAATTCCACAAATATTATTAGTGTTATTCGTGAAAAAATTAGAGCTATTTGTGTTTAAAAAAAACTAATCACAAAAATGATCTATACAAATTCCACAAATATTATTAGTGTTATTCGTGAAAAATATTAGAGCTATTTGTGTTTAAATCTAAAAAAAATTATGGCTAAATTAAATCCTTACTTAAATTTTGATGGGAAAGCGGAAGAAGCTTTCAATTTTTACAAATCCGTTTTCGGCGGAGAATTCGTTGGTGAAATTTACAGAATGGGCAATGCTCCCGGAACTGAACATTTATCGGAAGAAGAAAAAAACAGAGTGATGCACATTGCACTTCCTGTTGGCGGAGATTTGTTGATGGCATCAGACATCGTTCCAAGTTTCGGACAACAACTGAATGTGGGAAATAACAATTATGTTTCTGTTTTTCCGGATTCCAGAGAAGAAGCCGACAGACTTTTTAAAGGGCTTTCTGAAGGCGGAAATATAGAAATGCCGATTGAAGACCAATTTTGGGGAGACTATTTCGGAAGCTTTCAGGACAAATATGGTGTTCACTGGATGATCAATTATAATGAAGAATATGTAAAATAGACTTATCTTTAAACTGAATTATATTGAAGGGGCAACTTAACTTTGGTTGCCTTTTACACCTTTAAAAATAATATTATGGAACCAATTCACATCGATATTACCATTCTGGCTCCCGTTCAGAAAGTCTGGGATTATTACAACGGACCGGAACATATTACAAAATGGAATTTTGCCCACGAATCCTGGGAATGTCCGAGCTCTGAAAACGACTTAAGGGTTGGCGGACAATTTAAAAACAGAATGGAAGCCAAAGATAAAAGTTTCGGATTCGATTTTGTGGGAACGTATGATGAAGTTATTCTCAACGAAAGAATAAAATATCATATGGAAGACGGAAGAAAAGCGGAGATCATTTTTGATAAGATCGACGAAAATACAACCAGCGTTACCATCACTTTCGATCCGGAAACGCAAAATCCTGTAGAAATGCAGAGAGAAGGATGGTACGCTATTCTGAACAATTTTCATAAGTATGTAGAAAACAATTAAGAACGATTTTAATTTTCAGAACCATGATCAATTTAGTAATAATGGCAAAATGTTTAAGTTCCATTTGCGCGGTGAGTCATGTAGTGAGCGGAACTTTTTTACAGGGAATTCTTTCTGCACCTGCGAGAAGAGCTTTGGCGAAAGAAAAAATCGATTCTCTGGAAAAACTTTCAGATTATTCTGAAAAAGAAATTATGCAGCTTCACGGTTTCGGAAAAAATGCAATGCACAAACTCAAAGCCTATATGCAGGAAAACAATGTTTCCTTTAAAAATTGATATCGAACACAAACTGCACCAATATCTGCTTACATTTTCATTATAAATTTTGATTAAATGCTTCATCGGCAATGCAGATTCTGTCGAACCATTCATGATTGTTCGTGAAAAATATTTGCAGCTACTCGTGTTTAAGACAAAAAAAATAAATTTAAAATTATGAACAAAAATATTTTCCCGTGTCTTTGGTACGACGGAGACGCGAAAGAATCTGCAGACTTTTACTGCAAAATATTTGACGGAAAAATTACCACAGATACTCCAATGGTGATTAACATCGAACTTTTTGGTCAGAAAATGATGCTCCTGAACGGCGGTCCGCATTTCAGGAAAAATGCTTCGGTTTCTTTTATGGTCATTTGCGAAACGGAAGATGAGGTACAACGATACTGGGATCAGTTATTGGAAGGCGGAACGGCTTTAATGCCTTTGGATTCTTATTCCTGGAGCAAAAAATATGGATGGCTGAAAGATAAATATGACGTAACCTGGCAAATATTTTTAGGCGAAAAACAAAGCGACCAAAAGATTATTCCTACTTTGATGTTTATCCATGAAAATAATGGTAAAGCAATAGAAGCGATGGAATTGTACACTAAAGTTTTCCCGAATTCTAAAATCGGAAATATTTTAAGATACGGTGATGGAAGCGAAGGTCATCCTGCTCCCGAACCTGCTGAAAATATTCAGCATGCCCATTTTGAAATTGATGGCTATAGTTTCTTCTGCATGGACAATTCTTACGATCATCAGTTCGATTTCAATGAAGGGATTTCAATGGTTGTAATGACTGATGATCAGGAACAAACCGATCATTACTGGAATGCCTTAACGAGTGACGGAGGAAGGGAAAGTATGTGCGGCTGGCTGAAAGATAAATTTGGTTTCAGTTGGCAGATTGTTCCCAAAAAGTTACTTGAGCTGATGAACGGATCAGATCCATTAAAAGGGCAGAAAGTGTTTCAGGCAATGATGGGAATGCAGAAAATTGTCATTCAGGATCTCGAAGACGCTTATCATTCTTAATTTGACCAAAAGAAGGAAAATAAGGACTGAAATAATTTTAACCTTTCAGAACTTCCTGCTTTTTCTTTTCGGCTTGCTGTTTGATGGTTATTCATAAAAGATTTGCTTATGAAGACACAGAACAAGTCAGGTTCAAAATCTAAAGTCCCTAAAGACGAACTTTATCCCGAAATTATACGTAAAAACTATTTGGGAAGCAAAAAACTTCAAAATAAAAAAGCGTTAATTTCCGGAGGAGACAGTGGAATAGGACAGGCAATTGCGGTTCATTTTGCGAGAGAAGGAGCCGATGTTGCAGTTATTTATAAAGAAAGTGACAAGGATGCGAAAGAAACGCAAAAACTCGTAGAAAAAGAAGAGCGAAAATGTATTTTGCTGAAAGGGGATGTTTCAAAAAAAGCTTTCAGAACAAAATGTCTGGAGAAGATCAAAAAAGACTGGAAAACAGTGGATATTCTTGTAAACAATGCGGGAATTCAGTTTCCTAAAAATAATATTGAAAAGATTTCAGACGATCAGATCCGGAAAACCTTTGATACCAATATTGTTTCTATGATTGCTTTCACCAGAGATTTTTTATCATTAATGAAAAGAGGGGGGAGAATTATCTGTACCACATCTGTTACAGCATATCGGGGAAGTGATCATTTAATTGATTATTCAGCTACGAAAGGAGCGATTGCTACTTTCATCCGTTCTCTGGCGGTAAATATTGCTGAGAAAGGAATTTTGGTAAACGGTGTTGCTCCGGGTCCAATCTGGACTCCTCTTGTAAAGGAAACTTTCGACGATCTGTCAACTTTTGGAAAAGACAATCCGTTAAAAAGAGCAGGACAGCCATCGGAAGTTGCTCCCTCTTATGTTTTTCTGGCTTCGCAAGATTCCAGTTTTATAACGGGAGAAATCATTCATATTAATGGCGGAGACTTTGTAGGAGGATAAAATCTTAATTAAAATAACAGCTAGTTTATACAGTTTTTTATGGAAAAATTACATTTTGATATTCAGATCAATGCGGAAGCGGAAAAAGTGTGGAGTGTACTCTGGGACGATTTTTCTTTCAGGCAATGGACTTCTGCATTTACGGAAGGCTCTTTTTATCAGGGAAATTTAAAAGAAAATGAGATCATTAAATTTCTGGATCCCCAAAACAACGGGATGTTCAGTAAAATTGTTACATTAATTCCCAATCAGGAAATTAAATTTCTCCATCTCGGTGAGATTTACAATGGAGTAGAAGCACCGCAGAACTGGGGTGAAGCCACGGAAAAATACATTTTGACTGAAGATGAAAATACAACCCATCTGAAAGTAGAAATTCAGACTTTAGAACAGTCTAAAAGTTTTTTCGAAGAAAAATTTCCGGATGCCCTTTCCAATGTGAAGCATTTATCCGAAAACCAACTCTAAACATTTAATAAAAACAATATGGAAACTTTATCTTACGAAATCATCATCAACGCTCCCAAAGAAAAAGTATGGGACGTTTTGTGGAATGAAAATACATACAGTGAGTGGACAAAATTTTTTAATCCGAAGTCTGCTTCTTTCATGAAATCTGACTGGAAAGTAAACGGGAAAACCTATTTTACAAATGCAGAAGGAGCAGGAATGGTTTCTACAATAGACAGTCTGGAAAAGCCGGATCAGATTGTTTTTAAACATTTGGGAATGCGAGATGAAGCAGGTAACGAAGACACAGAAAGCATGGAGGTGAAACAGTGGAGCGGCTGCTTTGAAAAATATTTTTTAATCGATTTTGATGGCAAAACAAAACTTCATGCCGAAGTTCAGACTGAAAAAGATTGGGAAGAGCATATGAATACAGGCTTTACTAAAGGTCTGCAAATTGTAAAAGAACTTGCTGAAAAATAATTATTTTCCACGATTTTGCACTTATTTTAAGCTATATTTATAGTTGATAAAAGTATCTGCGGGAAACAAAAAGAAATCTTATGAAATTACTTACCATTCTTTTTACAACATTCATTTTGGCTTTAGTAGCAACCAAAATTTTTCAGGGCGACTGGAATTTTTTGTTTTCAGGAAATTTGGGAATGGCTGTTTTCATTATATTTACAGGATTTTCTCATTTTAAGTTCCAGAAAGGAATGGCAATGATGATTCCGGATTTTATCCCTGCAAAACTATTTTGGGTTTATTTTACAGGTATTATTGAAGTTGCAGCCGGAATCGGATTGATGATTCCTTCCATTCGTGAACTGACTGCCGTTTTGTTGATTGTTTTTTACGTTTTGGTATTCATTGCCAATATTAATTCATCCCGAAAAAAGATCAATATTTTTAAAGCAGATTTCACTGGTCCCGGAATGAATTATCTGTATAAAGAAAGAATTCCGATGCAGATTATTTTAATTCTTTGGACTTGGTACTTTGGAATTTATCTGAATTAAAAACATATCATTTAAAATAGAAACGGAAGGCTCAGCTTTCCGTTTTTTTTGTTTAAATATAAACGGGATATATATCTTTCAAAAATTTCATCATTAAAAATTAAACATAATAAATGGATTTGTGTTACAAACGAAAAAAATATTGGTGTTATTCGTGTTTTAAAATTCTGATGAATAAAAGAAAATCTTAATTTCTTAAAAATTATTTTAAATTTATTAAAGTAAAACAAAATTTTCAATCGTCATAGCAATATGGAGATTGTCGAAAAAATAACAATGCCACAGAAGGAGAAGGAAAATATCATCTCACAGACCGTTTCAAAGTACGGAGGAAAGCTGATGTCGTACATTCGTCCGAAAGTGAAAAATACGGAGGATGCGGAAGATATTCTGCAGGAAGTGTGGTATCAGTTCAGTAGTCTTACCAATCTTTCCGAGATTGTGAATGTTGGCGGTTGGCTGTACAGAGTAACGGCAAATAAAATCACGGACAAATACCGCAAGAAGAAAACCGAGAATCTTGAAGATTTCGTGTACGAAGATGAAGACGGCGATTTTTCCATCAAAGATATTCTGCTCATGGATGAAAGCGCAGGTCCCGAAATTAAAATGTTTCAGGATGAGATCTGGAAAAAACTTTTCGAAGCTCTGGATGAACTTCCGGAAAAGCAAAGACTGGTCTACGTGGAAAACGAACTCAACGACAAAACCCTTCAGGAAATTGCGGATGAGCATGGCGAAAACATTAAAACGATTATCAGCCGTAAAAATTACGCCGTAAAACATTTAAGAAACCGATTGAAAAAATTATACGAAGATTTAAACAGTTAGTAAATAAAAAGATATGAATCATAAACATAAAAAAGGCTGGATTTTCCTGATTCTTTGTCCACCATTGATTTTTTTAGGCGTTACATGGATCGTAATGGCGCTCTGGAACTGCCTTCTTCCTGAAATTTTAGGGGTAAAATCAATCACGTTCTGGCAGGCTATGGGAATTCTGATTTTAAGTAAAATTCTTTTCGGAGGATTTCATTTCGGAAAAGGAATGAGGGATTTTAAAGAAAAGAAGATGAGAGAAAAAATGATGAACCTTACTCCCGAAGAAAGAGAGAAATTCAAAGAAGTGTGGAGAGACAAATGTTCAGCAGGTTTTTTCAACAGGCACAACAGAACAAACGAATAGTGAAAATTTTAGAAGTAGTAAAGTAAAATGGAAATTTATTCGTCTATATAAAAAAACAAGAAGTAGTAAAATTTAAAATTTTGAAAAAATGAAAAATTCAGTATTAAAAGGCGCTTTAGCTGCTTTAGCCGTAGTAGGAGTTGCAGCAGTTGTTAAAAAAGCAGCGCAGAGAAAAAGATTTGTAAAGGGTATTTTTGAGGAATACGGAATCAAAGAAAAATCTCCTTTCGGATTGGCAGATAAAATCAGAGAAATGAACGACGAGCAATATCGGGAGCTGAAAGGAAAGTTTAAAAAAGAATTCGCTTCAAGATGCCGCCACAGAGGTTTCGAAAGAAAAGAAAACGTCGCAGAAGCATAATAAAAGTAACTCAATTGAAATTGTTTAATTCCGGCTCGGGAAGCGAAGCTTCCCGAGCCGGAATTTTTTACAGTCATTATGATGAGCAAAGAAGCGATCTCAGAAAATAGGGTTTCGGTTCAGGCGGCAAAGCCGCCTGAACCGAAACATTAAAAAGATTTAAACAAGCAATCTTGAGATGTTTTCAGCATTAAAAAGCATTAATATCTTTACCCTTTGCTGAGTGAAATGCCTTTGTGAACGAAAAGTATTCTCAATAGTTTCTAAAAAAGATCTGTGTAAACTTTGTTTTAAAAGAAAAGAATTGAAAAGCATAACACAAAATTATTCGAGATCTTTGTGAAATTATTCGTGCCATTTGCGTTTAAAAAAGAAAATAAAATCCTTATTTTTGCATAGCTTAATGAAAGATTACTACTATTTTCTCGGGATTTCTCACGATGCTTCGGAAGAAGACATCAAAAAAGCGTATAGAAAATTATCTTTAAAATATCACCCTGACAAAAATGATAACGATGATTTTTTCGCAGACCGGTTCCGTGAAATTCAGGAAGCTTACGAAACATTGAGCGACAAAAGCAGAAGACATTCTTACGATCAGAATTTAGAAAGTCATCAGAAAAGCTTCAGGTACAATATTCCGCCTTCTATTAAAACTTTTACGGCAAACAAAATTCATGCGAAAAAAGGGGAGGAGATCATCATTAATTGGCAGACTCAAAATGCCGATGTGGTGAAAGTGTTACCTTTCGGACTGGAAAAATCTTATGGAGAAAGAGTTTTTAAAATAACGGAATTTAAAGACGGTAAATTCCAGATTTTGCTTCACGCTACGAATTCACTACTGCACAAAACAGCCGTTCAGGGAATTACTATTACCGAAGTTTTCGAAAACAATTCGGAAAAATTTAAAGATAAGGCAGAGGAATTATTTAAGTCACAGCCAAGAACTGTTGCAAATCCTCATGGACAGCCAAAAATTGCGAGAATTATTATCGGGATACTTTTATTAATTCTGGCGGTCTATTTCCTGCTGAAAAGCTTTAATTAAGCCATTTTCTTTCTTCCCGGACACTTTTTACATCTTTTTCCCTTTTTAAATTTTTTGCAGCATGATTTCTTATCGCCGCAGTACATTTCTTCGGTATTCATTGAAAAAGCAGGAGCCAATGGAGCTACTTTGAAAGGAACAATCATATTCATGATGCAAATATATTAATTTAGAATAAATCCAGATAATAAATTTTAAAAAAAATTAATGACTTATATCAAAGAAATAAAATCAACTTCAATTAAGATCAATAAAAAAGGACAAACATCAAATGTCTGTCCTTAAAAGTGACCGCAGAAGGATTCGAACCCTCACTGTCGGAGCCGAAATCCGAAGTTCTATCCATTAAACTATGCAGCCGTATTGAGTCGCAAAGTTTGAGAGTTTTAGAGTTAAACTAAACGCTAAGACGCTTAAATTCTCAAACTCTCTCACTCTAAAACGTAATCTTCACGCCTCCCAAAATCTGTGCACCCAGAACTTTATAGCCTTGGTACGTCTGATATTTTGAGCTCAGAAGATTGTTTCCAAGCGCGAAAATACTGAAATTTTTGTGAATTTTATACTCTGCAGACAAATTTAAATCTGCATAACCTCCCACTTTATCGTTGGTATTCTCTGTAGACTGATAGAATAGAGGACTTTCAACTCCTTGAATCATAAATGAATTCGTTGTTCTGTCGCTGGCAAAAATCCCTTTAAAACCTAATAATAATTTTTGATCCAACATCGTATATTTTGCTCCGATTGTTGCCGTAACCAAAGGTACATTGTAGATATTTTCGTAGTTTTTAAGATCAAACTTGGTAAATTTTACTTCTCCGTCCAATACTAAATTTGCCAGAGGAAAATACTGTAAACTACCTTTGATGTCTCCTACATTTCCGTCATCATACACCGCAGAAAAAGTATTTGCGAAGTTATAGGCAGAACGGTTCAGGGTAAAATTCGTGTCAAAAAGATCATTTGCTTTAAAGAACATAATGTCTCTCATTTTTCCATATCCTGCAGAAACATCATACTTAAAAGTTTCATCAATATCTCCTCTTAAACCTACATAAAAATGATATTTTGTTTCAGTTGGTCTTAAATACTGGTCAGAAACGATGAAAGGATTCTGCTGCAGTAAATCCGAATAGGTATTCAGCTTTAAACCTCCGTCAACTCCTCCGTAAAATTTAAACTCCTGTGCGGCAGCAACCTGAAATTCCGCTTCCGGAAACCAATAGGTTTTATTGTTTTTCATTTGCTCAGCCATCAGATCATTCTGGTTTTTACCATTCAGAAACGCGAACTGAGATCCTAATTTCAGGTAAGAATCCCCTTTTCTGAAAGTAACTTTCGGACTCAAATTTGTATTAAAAAAGTTGGACGAATTTTTATCTCTGATTGAAAATTCAGTTTTTACCGTTTCCAGACCAACGCCTAAATCAGCATTTAAGCTGATACCTGATTTGCCGATTTCAACCCCATGTTTCGAAAAGTTAGCCAAAACGGAAGCCTGATTTTCCTGAGCATCAAAATGATCTTTTAAAAATGAAGATTTCACCCTCACATCATTCAGAATTTCGTTCGAATAAAAGTCATAATAACCATTTACTTTAAACTGATTGACTCTCTGATCCAGGTCAACATCATTGCTCGGAGTCAGGGCATAAATCCCATAATAGTTATAGCTGTTTAAACCATATTCTGCATTCAGATTGAATTTTCCTTTATCTCCGTAAGAATTCAGAAAAGCTCCTAAAGTGGTTGAACTCTGCTTAGAATCCCAGTCGTATTCCTTTTTTAAACCTTGTGTAGAGAGAAAATGAGCATCCACTCCAACCTCAATTTTATTTTCCAGCGTTTTCGAAATGTTTGCATCGCCCAGAATTTTACCGAAATTTCCCATTCCGAACTGGATATAGTTATTCTGAGCCGAACCTTCGAATTTCGGGGTCACATCTGCTCCCTGAATGGTTGATGTTTTAAAATCCGAAACCGCAGGAACATCTGTAATGTTGTATTGTACTGGATTCTGAGATTTTTCTTCCGGCGGATAATTTTTAATGGTTTCTACCGAAGTTTTCTTTTTTTCGATCTTCTTTACTTCCGGTTCTCTTTTTTTATTGAGAATCAGTTTTTCTTCTTTGATCTGGGAAAACGCTACCGACGAAACCCCTAAAAATATGATGGATAATAATTGAATTCTTTTATTCATTACTTTTTGTATTAATAATGTACCAATTTATCAATGCAACAATCTGGCAATGTATAGTTTGATTGGTAAACTGTTACATTGATAAATTGATACATTAAATATATTTTTACTTTTTAATCTGCTTTTTAACTTCCTTCGCTTCTGCAACAATCTCAGGGAAATCCTTGTAGTTCTCAATGATCTGATCACAAGTATAACTTGCCTGATAATTGTCTTTCAGACCAACATAGTTTTTCGCCATCAGAACAAGCGCTTTTGCCCCCCAATATTCTTCGGAAGCATAATTATTGGCTAATTTAAAGATCGTTTCATTAGAGGACTTAAACGCTTTTCCTTTGTTTTGATAATAAGCTTTCGCGTAGAGAGATTCTGCGGCAACTGAGGTGTTTGATGATTTTTCAAGAGAAGCGTAAGCCGACTGTGCGTCTTTGTCTTTTCCTGAATTCATCAGACTTCTTGCCTTAATTACTTTTGCCGTCTCAATAACCGCCGCAGAGTTTTTATTGTTGGCAATCACCGCATCGGCTAATTTTTCGGCCTGAGAGAAGTTCTTTTCATCGGCATAAACTTTCATCAGTTCAACATTGGCGTAATTTTTAATGTTAACGTCTGATGAGTTTTTAATATTTTCAAGATATTTTTTAGCTTCAGCTGTATTCCCCTGATTGACATAGATTTGCGCTAAACGGGTTTGTGCATCATCCTGATAATCGTTCTGAACATTGGCAACTTCCTGTAAAACCAACAGTGCTTTTGTAGTATCTTTGATCTGATAATAACTTTCACCAAGCTCATATTTTGCCTGATAAAGCCCTTCTCCGGTCGGATTCTGCGTTAAATATTTTTCGTAGTAAGAAATCGCATTTTTGTAATCTTTCTTCGTGAAATACTGTTTCGCTGTCGAAAGATTAATTTCATCAATTTCTGAAGCATCAATATTAACTCCTAAATTTCTTGCGAAAGTTTCGTAACCGGAAACATCCCCGTTCTTTGTAAAGATTGGTTTTGCAGCCTGAACGATTTTTTCAGCATACGCCGTATTTTTATACTGTTCTCCAAGAGATCTCAGTTCAGACAAAGCCTTATCATTTTGGTTCTGGTCAATGTAGTTTTGTGCTCTGTAAATCGATGCATTGGCAACCAAATCTTTATCAGACGAAGTTTTAATCACTTTATTAAAGTAATCATTTGAATTACTGAAATCGTCCTGCGCTGCGTAAGCTGTCCCGATTTCGTATTGTGCATCATCATAATAATCAGAATCCGGATATTTGGATAAAAGGTTTTTCAGGTTGGTAATTTTCGCCTGAGTATCACCTTTAAATCCTAAAGCCATTGCTTTCTGATACAGTGTATAATCTGTGGCGTCTTCATTTTTATCATAAATGGCAATCGCTTCGTTCAGGTTATTGTTTGCGTAATTAATATCTGCCAAACGAAGTTCTGCATCATTTTTAAACTCAGGTTTCGGGTTTGCTAAATATTGCTTGAAATACGTTTCCGCCTGATCGAATTTTTTAGATTTGAAATAAGCATAGCCTAAATCATAAGATAATTGTTGTTTTTCAGGAAAATTTTCGCCCAGTAATTTTTCATAACGGGCGATTGCGGAAGGATAATTTCCTTTCTGATAATACACCTGTCCTAACCAGTATAATGCTCTGTTGTTGAATTCTTTATTGATGTTAAATCCTAAACTTCTTAAGAAATAATTTTCCGCTTCATCATAATTTCCTTTGTTGAATTCTTCAGTTCCCAAAAGATAAGAAACTTCCTGATCGATCTTATTGATTTCCTGCGTTGAGCTCTGTAAACGGTCAATCGCATTCAGGGTTTCCTTATAATTTCCGGAATATAAATAGGATTTCACCAAAAGTGATCTCATTTCTGAAGCATTGGTTCCGTTTTGGTTTTCATTAATATAATTCTGGATTACCGTCGAAGCACTTTCAAACGGATTTCCGATGTCGTAGCTTAATTTGGCGTACTGTTCATGCGCAAGCTTTTTCACATTCTTATCATAATTCATCTGATACGCAGAACGGAAAGCAGAAAGTGCTTCCTGTTTTTTACCAACCGCCAGATAAGCATTTCCAAGCTGATAATAAGCATTCTGAGCCAATGCAGAATTGCTGTTCAGTAATTGATTGTAATAAGAAACTGCTTCGTCATATTTTTTAAGCTGAGCCGCTACAAATCCCATCTCGTAAAGATCATTTTCAGACGGATTTTGCTGAACGCTCAGATAATCTTTCAAATGCGGGTACGCCGAAGTGTAATCGTCTTTCATGAAATAACTTTCACCGATGATCTTATGAACTTCCGCTTTATAGGAATCTGAAATATCTTCATTCAGTAAAGCAGTTCCTTCGGAGATCGCTTTATCATAATCTTTATCATTGTAGTACATCTGAACATAGTAAGGACGCACCAGTTTAGAATATTTCGGTTCTTCTTTAATAGAATCAAAATAACGGAACGCTTTATCATTCTGTCTGTTGGAATAATATAAATGTCCCAACATATAAGCAATATCGCCTCTTTGAGACTGATCTGCCGTTTTATAAGCTTCTTCCAGTGCATCTGTTGCGCCTTTGGAATCGCCCATCATGAATTTGGCATAGCCCAGTTTCAGAATGTACTGTGTATTTTCTTCTTTTGAAAGCTGATATTGGTTTACTTTTTTCAGAGTTTCCAGAGCTTTGGCGAAATCTTTTTTAGCCAAATAATAATCAGCCAACGGTAAATTTGCCTGTGCAAAATACGCAGAGTTCGGATATTCTTTCATAAAAGCGGTTAATCCTTCTTCCGCATGATTTTTCTGAAGAATGACGCCGATCACGTTATCAAAAAACTGCGCAGCTTCTTTTCTCGAACGTGACAAATGCTGATTGTAGAAATATTGTCTGGCGTATTCGTATTGTGAAGCGTTGTATATTTTGGTCTGATAAAGATTTTCAGCGAGATTGAATCTGTAGTTTTCTTTTTGGGTAAAGTACTGAGACTGTTGCGCATCGGAGATCCCGAAATACATTACAGCAGCCGCTAAAAGTATTTTTTTCGATTTCATTAATTTTAAATTTTAACATGAAGAAGCCTGAAAACCAGGTTCAGATATTTAAAATTACGGGAATTTTTATCCACAATTTATCAACGAAAATATTGAAAAGATATTGTATAAACAAGCGTTTTAACACATTGTTAGTAACTGAATATTTTTTTAAGACTTCTTAACTTTTTAATAAGAAACCTTAAGAAAATAAAAATTATTTCAGAGAAATAATTACATTTGCTTTTTTCGAATCAAATATAGAATTGAATGAATCAACTTTTTAGAAGAAAAATCTATTCAGAGACAGACACATCTACGAGTTTATTGAGGGTTTTGGGTGTTTGGGACATCGTATTTTTTGGTATTGCCGCCATTATCGGAGCCGGAAGTTTCAGCAGTCTCGGCGAAGCCGTCTTCAGAGGAGGCCCCGGTGTGATCTTATTATATTTGATTTGTGGTTTTGCGTGCGGTTTTACTGCACTTTGCTATGCAGAATTTGCGAGCAGAATCCCGACTGCGGGTTCCGCGTATACTTATGCGTATGCAAGTTTCGGGGAATTAATAGCATGGATCATCGGTTGGGCGCTGATTATGGAATATTCTTTCGGGAATATCTATGTTGCCTTTTCGTGGTCGGATTATTTTACAAGTTTCCTGCACCGTTTAGGAATGCATATTCCCGACTATCTTACGTGCAGTTATACCGAAGCTAAAAAAGCTTTTATGAGCGGCTCCGAAAACAAAGAACTGATTAATGCATGGACGAATGCTCCGTTAATAGGAAGTTTAAAATTCATCGTTGATGTTCCGGCTTTGGTCATCAACGGATTGATTACATGGCTGTGTTATGTAGGAGTTAAGGAAAGTAAAAACTTCAATAACGCTTTGGTAATCCTGAAATTAGCGGTGATTGTTTTAGTGATTTTAGTGGGATTTGCTTACATCAATACAGATAACTGGACGCCTTTAAATCCGGAAACTCAGGTTACTTCTTTCATGCCGAATGGTTTTGCGGGGGTAATGAGTGCGGTTTCGGGAGTTTTCTTCGCTTATATCGGGTTTGATGCCTTAAGTGTGCTTTCGGAAGAAACAAAAGATCCTCAGAAAACACTTCCGAAGGGAATGATCATTTCTTTGGTATTGTGTACATTTATTTATATTGCTTTAACGCTGGTTCTTACCGGAATGGTGGATTACAGAAAATTTGACGGCGTTGGAGATCCGCTTTCCTTTATTTTTGAAAAAGGAAACGCCAATGTTGCATGGATGGAACTTGTTGTGTCGTTTGTAGCGATTGTAGCCATTACAACCGTTCTTTTGGTGTTCCAAATGGGACAGCCGAGAATCTGGTACGCCATGAGCCGTGACGGACTGATGCCACAGAAATTTCAGACGGTACATCCAAAATATAAAACACCATCGTTTGCAACCTTGGTTACAGGAATTGTTGTCGGAATTCCGATTTTATTTACCGATAAATCTTTCATCCTCGATTTTACAAGTATCGGAACTATTTTCGCGTTTGTTTTGGTTTGTGCAGGAGTTTTAATGCTTCCGGCAAAAGAAAAGATCAAAGGAAGATTTCATTTACCTTACATCAACGGAAAGCTTATTTTCCCTGTTATTTTCATCGGAGGATTAGTGGTTTTCTATTTCTGGCAGCCTGATTTTTTCCATAATTTAATGGACTGGAAAGATCCTAAAGAAGGTGAATTCAGAGCTTCTATTTTCTTCTTTATTCTGGTTAATTTACTGCTTTTTGTATTGACGTTTGTTAAAAATCTATCTCTGATCCCGTTAATCGGATTAAGCTCTTGTTTGTATCTTCTTACCGGAATGAGCCATGACAACTGGTTCTGGTTTGGACTGTGGTTTGCTGTAGGTTTAGTAATCTATTTCTGCTACGGATACAGAAACAGCAAACTCGGAAAAGCTTAATTGTATGATGAAATACCTGCTTGTTTTTTCGCTTCTGTTATTAGCGGGATGTAAAAAGACATCTGAGCAGGAAATCAATTCGGCTGATAAACGTACAGAAATAAAACAGAGTTATAAAGAATATTTAACAGCAATTCATCAAAAAACAAAAGCAGAGAAAAAGCAGTATTTTTTTAAATTTATCAATAATGATGTTCCTCAATACTGGGCAAAAACACCATGGTCTTTTGCAGGAACTTCCAGAGAGCCGAAGAAGGGAAGTATTGCCTGCGGATATTTTGTAACGAATACTTTATCGGATTACGGTTTTGATATCAACAGAACGTATCTCGCGCAGCAGGCTTCTTCCGTAATGATAAAAAAGCTCTGTAAGGATATAAAATATTTCAGCAAAAGACAGGATCTGGAGCATTATATTTTAGGAAAAAATAAAAATCAGGTATATATTGTAGGACTGGATTTTCATACGGGTTACATTACCCGCGAAAACAAAGACACTTATTTTATTCATTCCAATTACATTAAGAATGAAGGTGTAATAAAGGAACTGACTAAAAATTCACGGGCATTGAATGCTTCTAAGACGTTTATGATTGGAACTTTAAATTACTAATAATTATGTCTGAAAGAATTAAAACCTTCAAAGAATTTTACCGGTTTTATCTTACGGAACACAGTAAAACAGGGACAAGAATCTTTCATTTTCTGGGAACCCTGCTTGTCTTTTTTGTGATAGGATATGTTATCAGCTCCGGAAAAGAACGGTTTCTCTGGTACGTCCCGATCTTCGGGTACGGATTCGCGTGGTTCAGCCATGCTGTAATTGAAAAAAATAAACCTGCAACCTTCAAATATCCGGTTTGGTCGCTGATCTCAGATTTCAGGCTTTTTTTTGAACTGTTGATCGGGAGACAGAAATTTTGGGGAGTTTCAGATAAAAAACCTGCTGAAAAGTAAATTTTAAGATCATTTCACGGCACAGTAATTGCAACCCTGTCCTAAAATTTTATTTATGAAAAATTTCACAACATTTTTAAAAGTAACGTTTTCGGCAATTTTTGTTATGATTCTTACGCAGTGTACAACTTCTTCCAACGTTGCTGCTGCGAACGAAAAGACATTTATTGTAGGTCCTGAAACCGCAGACTGCACCGGAGTTGCACCCATGAAATGTCTTCAGGTAAAAGAAAACGCTTCAGATTCGTGGACGAATTTTTATACCAATATCGAAGGCTTCACTTATGAACCGGGTTATGAATATGTTTTAAAAGTAAAAACAGAAAAAATAGAAAATCCTCCGGCAGACGGATCTTCCATAAGATACACTTTGGTAAAGCAAATATCTAAAACTAAAAAATAAACAATAAAACCTCCGGAATTTCCGGAGGTTTTGCTTTATCTGCTGTTGTTTGTATTGTGATCGTGATCATTCGGCGGTTTAGGATAATTTCCTTTGGTCATTTCTCCTACTGTATTGGCAGTGGTCATGGCGGCCACAAGATCATTCAGCATTCCGCTTGCTGCGGTGGGCGAATTGGGCAGTAAAACAAGATTGCTTCTGTTGCTTGCTCCCACAGAATGAAGCGTGTCATAATGCTGCGTTACAACAATAAGCGCAGATGCTTCGTGAGAGTTGATATTAACGTTGTTCAGCATTCTTACAGACTCTTCCAGACCTTTTGCAATTTCTCTTCTCTGGTCTGCAATACCTTGTCCCTGCAGTTTTTTAGATTCTGCTTCGGCTTTTGCCACGGCTACAATTCTTATTCTCTGGGCTTCAGATTCGTATTCTGCGGCTGTTTTTTCTCTTTCGGCAGCGTTGATTCTGTTCATGGCGTGTTTTACCTGCTCATCCGGATCGATATCTGTAACCAGAGCTTTGATGATATCATATCCGTAACTCTGCATGGCTTCCTGAAGTTCTGCTTTTACAGCGATGGCAATATCATCTTTTTTTAAGAAAACATCATCCAGTTTTAATTTCGGAACTTCGGCTCTTACGACATCAAAAACATATGATGTAATCTGGTCGTGCGGACTTTCCAGCCTGTAAAAAGCATCGGCAACCTGTGTTCTGATCACCTGAAACTGTACGGAGATCTTCATTTTCACAAAAACATTATCCAGAGTCTTCGTATCAATCATTACATCCAGTTGCTGGATTCTGAGGTTCATTCTTTTTGAGATTCTGTCCAGATAAGGGATTTTAAGCTGCAAACCTGCATGACGGACGGAGTGAAATTTTCCGAGTCGCTCTACAATTGCCGCAGTTTCCTGTTTCACTGTGAAAAAAGAAGCAAATAAGGTTACCAATCCGATAAAAACAATAATTCCTAAATATGTCATAATTTGATTTTTTTATGGGGTGTAAATTTTTAATTAACTGAAAAACATTTGTCTGTGTTTGTTTAAATATATAAAAAATAATTTAAACGTTACCGCTATGATAATGAACAGTTGATTTGCACGGAGAAAAAAGAAATTTACGGTGAGTTCAGGGCATAAAAAAACTTCAACAATTTTAAATTGAAGAAGTTCCTGATTTTTAAATCCTGATAGTCGTTTTTGTATATCTAAAAAACATTTATACCGTCATTCCGATGTCGATTCCTTTAATTTTACGGTAAAGATCGGTTGCATAATTATCCGTCATTCCTGAAACAAAATCTATTACACCCAAAACTTTCTGGTAATCGGTCCCATCGTCGTATACAAATTGTTTTGGAAGTAATTTTAACGCTTTTTTGTCGTAAGATTTTCTTTCATCATGTGATTTGAGAATGGAGGGAATAAAATGATCCAGCAATTCGTACATTACATTATAACCTGCATTTTCAATTTCCACCACCGCTTTATGGTTGTAAATTTTTTCTATCGAGAAAGATTCAATATCCTGCAAAGCATTATTTTCAGACTTATAAATATCCAGAAGACCTTTTTCTAAATTTCCTTCCAGAATGGTATTAAAGTTATTTTTATAAAGCTCAATCGATTTGTTGATTAATGCATTGATTACTTTAGCTCTTAAATAAGAAATCTGTTCGTTTTCGTTTCCTATGGAATCCAGCTTGTCTTTTACCCGTTTTATATCGTCGGTTTCAGATTTTACCAGTTCAAAGAACAGGTTTTTGCAGTCCGCGGTAGAAACTATTCCCAATCGGTGCGCATCTTCCATGTCGATAATATTGTAACAGATATCATCTGCTGCTTCAACCAGCCAGACAAAAGGATGTCGCTTAAAAATATAAGGTTCTTCGCTTTCTGAAATTAAATTTGTGCCTTTTGCAATTTCAAGGAAAATATCTTTTTCGTTCTGAAAGAATCCGAACTTTTTACGGTGAATGATTCCTTTCTTTTTAGCAATGGCTTCACAAGGATATTTGGCGATACTTGCTAAAGTAGAAAAGGTAAGCTGAATTCCTCCCGCATCTTTTCCCTGCTGTTGCTGCGCCAGAACTCTTATTGCATTCGCATTTCCCTCAAAATTCACCAGATCCGCCCATTCTTTTTCGTTGAATTTCGGCTTTAAATCAGATTCATTTCTTTCAAAATAACTCGCAATCGCATCTTCTCCGGAATGTCCAAAAGCGGGATTTCCGACATCATGACAGAGACAAGCCGCCGCAATAACGTTGCCTAAATTGTGAAGGTAAAAGTTTTTGGAATCTTCTGTAAGATCATTTTTAAATTCGTCATGAATAAACTCACCCATTACACTTCCCAGACTTCTTCCAACGGACGAAACTTCCAGTGAATGCGTTAAACGGTTGTGTACAAAAACACTTCCCGGAAGCGGAAAAACCTGCGTTTTATTCTGCAGTCTGCGGAAAGCCGAAGAGAAAATAATTCTGTCAAAATCCCTCTGAAAATCCGTTCTTGAAGCCTTTGTCTGTGGATTGTTTCCGGTACGCTGATTCGTGAAAATCTGGTTTAAGTTCATCATTTTTCAAAATTACTTCAAATTTTATTTTTTACGAACTAATCGGAAGGATTTTTCTTAAAAATATCGTGTTTCCCGCTTTTGTTTTTCCGTAAAATACCTGTGACATTTTGCAGATTTTCATCGTAATTTTAGGATCATTAACTCCAAAAAACTGAAATCATGTCCGAATTTTTTAAACAAATCCTTGGAAGCACGATTGTTACAGGATTTTTCACCGCAATAATTGCTTATTTCTTTCACAAAAGAACAGAAAAATACAATTCCGTTTTGAAAAGGGAATTTGAAGCATTATCCAAAAAAGATACGGCTTATTTTGAATGGCGGAAAAATACCGTAGAATTGTTGGGGCAGGTTTACATTCATCTGAACCGTTTAAAGCTCGCTTTTCAGAACAAATATTCCAAAATACAGGAATATGACGGATTCTATGAAGATGAAATTATTTTAAAATCCAATCAACACATCAGAGATCTGCTCATCAATAATGGTCATGCTTTGCCTCCTGAATTACTGGACGAAGCCACAAAACTGATCGAACATTTCGATGTGTGGTTAACGAAATACAATCAAACAAGAATTTTGGATAAAGATTTTAATTCAAAACAAATTTACGTGGGCCCCGATGGTTTCCGTTTCCCTGAAAATGCCGAAAAACTGTTCAAAGAAAAATATATTGAAATGTTTAAAGAACTTCATCGCTAGTTTTTGGATACAATATTCTGAGATTTGGCTACAAATATCCGGACAGATCGGCTGAAATTTGTATCATCATTAACAATTTAAATTAAAAAAAGATGGAATCAAAAATCTGGCTGATCACAGGAGCATCAAAAGGTTTTGGAAAAGTATGGGCAGAAGCTGCATTGAAGCGAGGAGATAAAGTAGCAGCAACGGCACGAAATACTGAAACGCTGAAAGAACTGGTATCTGAATATGGTGATTCCGTATTGCCAGTAACATTAGATGTAGACAATAGACAAGATTGTTTTTCAGCCGTTGAAAAAGTAGTCAGTCATTTTGGAAAATTAGATATCCTTATTAATAATGCAGGGTATGGACATTTCGGATATGTAGAAGAAATTTCTGAAGCTGAGGCAAGGCAGCAAATTGAAACCAATGTATTTGGTTCTCTGTGGATGATTCAGGCGGTTTTACCTATTATGAGAGACCAAAAAGCGGGACACATCTTACAGGTATCAAGTATTGGCGGAGTAATGGCGTTTCCAAGTCTTAGTATTTATCATGCTTCAAAATGGGCTGTAGAAGGAATATGCGAGTCTCTAAATCAGGAAGTTGCTCAGTTCGGCATCAAAACAACCTTAATAGAACCTGCTGCTTATGCAACAGACTGGGCTACGACTTCAGCAAGCCACAGCAAACCCATCGAAGCGTACAGCACACTAAGGAGCGCTATGCTTGAAAACAGCAAAAATATGTCTTTTGGTAATCCGGAAGCAACTGCCGATGCGATTTTAAAATTGACAGATGCCGAAAATCCGCCATTGAGACTGTTTTTAGGATCGCTTCCTTTGATGATGATTGAACCTGCTTACAACAAAAGGCTAGAAACATGGAAAGAATGGAAAGAAGTTTCAGAAAATGCTCAATAGGTAAAAAATGAAAAAAGTAAAAATTATATTGCTTTATCTTTTAGCCGCTTTTTACTTTCTTATGGGTTTGATGCATCTCATTAAACCGGAACAGTATAATGCGATGATGCCTTCGTGGCTTCCATCGCATTCACTGCTGATTTTATTAAGCGGCGTTGCCGAAATTGCATTGGCGGTTCTGCTTATTCCATTAAAAACCAGAGCAATGTCGGCTCAATTAATTATTGTAATGTTACTTGTTTTTTTCTTTGTAATCCACATTCCTCAAAGTGTTGATTATTACAGAACCGGTAACGAGAATTTTACAGCAAGTATAATAAGGCTGCCTTTTCAGTTTTTGCTGATTGCCTGGGCTTGGCTGTTTATAAAAGACAAATAATAAGAATCGAAATCATTAAAACAGGACAGGATTTTGTTTTGCTTTAATGATTTTTTATAAGTTTGAAAGATGGGAAATAAAATACCGAATATAAAAATAAATTCCGTTTCTGAACTGCACAGTCTGTTGGGACTTTCAAAGCCATTGCATCCTCTGATAAGTCTAATAAAAATGGATGATATTGGACGTTCTGATACCAAAGGAAAAGTAAATTTTAGTCTTAATTTTTACGGAATATCTCTGAAGAAAAATCTGAAGGGAAAACTAAAGTATGGTCAAAATTATTACGATTTCGATGAAGGTGTACTGGGAATGACCGCCCCTCAACAAGTCTTATCGGCTGACAGTGAAGATAACTATGAGGTTTCGGGTTGGTGGCTGGTTTTTCATCAGGATTTTATTTTGAATTATCCTCTGGGCAAAACCATTAAAGATTATGGTTTTTTTTCGTATTCTATAAATGAAGCCCTGCATTTATCGGATAAAGAAGAAAAAATGTTAGAAGGAATTTTCAAAAGTATAGAGCAGGAATATCAGACTTCAATAGACCAGTTCAGTCAGGATGTCATGGTTTCCCAACTGGAATTATTGCTTAACTATTGCAACAGATTTTACAACAGACAATTTCTTACCCGCAAAAAAGCAAGCAATGATTTGCTCGTTAAAATGGAAACTTTGCTTGATGAATATTTCAACAGTAATAAGATCATAGAGTCAGGACTTCCGTCTGTTCAGTATCTTTCGGAGCAGCTTCATGTTTCGCCCAATTATCTGAGTGATATGCTGAAGTCGCTAACGGGACAGAGTACGCAGCAACATATTCACCATAAAATTATTGAACAGGCTAAAGTGATATTAACCTCTACCAATTTATCCGTTGGTGAAATAGCTTATCAGCTTGGTTTTGAGCATTCTCAATCTTTCAATAAATTATTTAAAAGCAAGACCAATTTAACCCCGAAAGAATTCAGGGCTTCATTTAACTGAAAAGCGGAATGATCATAAAAAGATTCTTCCTGTCTTTTGTTTAGGCTTATCCAGTTTTAAATTTATTATTACCGACAATCCTCACAAGAATCTGTCCCGAAATCCAAAACGTTTATGAATAAATAAAAATTCATGGCAAAATAATTGTTGTGTACATTTTCAAATTCATATTCTATGCCCGAAGGTCCACCGATTGTTCTGATGAAAGAAGATCTGCAGAAATTTGCAGGCGAAAAAGTAATGGAGGTAAAAGGAAATTCGATTACTGAAACTACAGGAATTAAAGATCATATTTTACGCGAAATCAAAACCTTCGGAAAGCAGACGTTTTTAATTTTTGATAAAGCGAATATCCGGATTCATTTGCTGATGTTTGGTTCTTACAGCTTATTTGAAAGAAAAGATCAGGAGCAGAATCTTCGTTTGGGCTTAACGTTTAAGAACTGCGGAATGTTTTTTTATACCTGCAATGTAAAAACGGTAAAAGATAAATTTTTAAAAGATATCGATTGGGAAGCCGATGTAATGAGTGATCTGTGGAATCCCGAAAAGGCAGAGGAAAGGCTGAAAACAAATCCTGAAATGATGGTTTGTGATGCTTTGATGGATCAGGATATTTTTGCGGGAGTGGGGAATATTATTAAAAATGAAGCTTTGTTCAGAATTGGAGTTCATCCTGAAACTTTTATTAAAAATTTACCTTCAAAAAAATTAAAGGAACTGATTGCAGAAGCCAGAAATTACAGTTTCGATTTTAAGAAATGGAAAAAAGCGAATATCCTGAGAAAACATTTTGAAGTGTATCATCAGGAAAAATGCCCGAAATGCGGTCTGGAAATTGTGAAAAAAGAAACCGGAAAAGGAAAGAGAACGAGTTTTTTCTGTGAAAAAGATCAGAAATTGTATTAGAAAAATGCATCAGCCATGAAATTCACGTATATTCTAATTCCTCTTGTGTTGTTTTCCTGTAAACAGTATGAAATTGACAGAAACTGCTTTAAAAGCGAAAATAAAAAAGAATCTCAATACGAAGAATCTGAGTTGGATCAGCCTGAAACCATTATCAAATCTAATCCGAAACATGTAAAATTTTCCGTCGATGCAAACTTTAAAAGTTTTGAGGAAGAACAGGATGAAATTAACAGTAGTTTTTTTGATGAAAAGGATAGCAAAAAGCGGATGGATGAATATAACCTGAAATTTTCTGAACTGAAGAAAAATTTCGGCGATCAGTTTTATTATAAAAATATTCAGAAAGAAAATGGTCTGATCTATGGAATTGGTGAAAACCAGTTTGGATACTGGCTTCTTGAAATTAAAAACAATATTCCCAATGCTTATTATCTGGGGTTGAGTAAATTTACCCATCTTAATGAAAATCAGCCTGAAATTTTTGTTTTCGGAAACAGCATCATACTTTCCGGAAGTTTTGTAAGAATAAGCGGAAATTGGGCATATCCCGAATCTCCATCAAAAGAAGCCGTAAAAGACAGGCTGGTTTTTGATATTGATCTGAAAGAAGTTTTAAAAGACAGCGATAAAGACCGCTTTAATGATCTGTTTGAAAAACTAATCTTATTAAATCCGGATTCAGCAGATACGGATAAAGACGGAATAAATGATTTTACCGATAAAAATCCCCTGTACAAATCTGAAAAATCAAAGTTTTCGGATCTGTATTCTCAAATTGTGAATGACGATTACGAACAGTTTCATTTCTCTGAAAGCCATTACTTTTTCGCAGGATATTTTTCAGACTGCGATTATTTTCAAAAGATGAATCCTGAAAGCATCAAAGTTCTTATTTATCCTGAAAAAGAACAGTCTCATTTAGAATCAGATTATCGTCTCGGAATGTTTCCTGATTATATCGGAAAGATAAAAAAAACCGATGATAAAGAACGGTTTCTGATCGATTACGGAAGTGGGTTGGGTGGCGGATTTATAGAAGCTGTTTTCACAAGCGGTAAATGGACATTAAAAAAGACACAGACGATTGTGATTTGACTTATCGATCTTAGTTTGACCTTAATCCTCTTTATAATTGAGTGAATTTATAGATTCTACTTTTATCATTTTCCTATATCATCTGGAAAAAATTGTAGGAAATAACTATTCTTCTTTAAAAATTTCTGTTATGTTAACAGAAAATCAGAAAAAACACTATCATTTTTCGTCTTGAAAAAAACTGCTATTTCGTTTCTTCTAAAAATTTTTCTTCTAAAGAATCACTTAAAAATGTGCCTTCTAGAGTTTCTATGCTAACATTTCTTAATATTCCGGAGACTAAATGTCAAAAGTAAGTGAGATATTATTGTCCCCGAAAATGTTATTATGTATTGCATTTTTTCTTTCTTGGATTATCAACTTTTAAATACAAGCTGTGAAATAATTAACAGATCAATAATTTTTTACACATAAATCAAAAAAAGCCGTATTATTTTTTCATTTTTATATTAATTATTTGTAAACTATTTTTGTCATAATCTTAAACAAAAACCGCTTAAAACACTGATATACATCATGATTATTTATTTTGGAACCTTGTTTGAAAGTCGTAATATTGCAAATGTAAAATTGATAATAAATAGTCAAATAATTAAAAATTAAACAAAATGATCACTTACATCGGAATTGCAACATGTTTAGTAGTATTCGCCTCTTATTTTGCAGCAGCAAGAAGAGAAAGAAACTAATTTAGAAAGTTCTGATCTGGAGAAATTCAGTTCCTGAACAAAAAGACGAAATTATATTGTTATATGTTTTCAATCTGCAAAGATTGACTGCTCTTTTACTCAGCGTGAGTAAAAGGGCACAAAAAACATAGCACAAGATTTTACACTAAGGAAGACAAATTTTAATTTTTATAATAGCCGATAGAAAGTCGAACATTCATTTGTTCGGCTTTTTTGTTGGATAACCTTTATCTTTGCATATAATTTTCGAAAAATGAATCTGTACAATCTTATTATTCAAGACAAAGAAGAAGTTAGCCTTAATGATGTTTTCCTTGATCCCCAAAATAAAGAACAGCTTGTACAGCTTATTAAAGAAAATACATTTTCCAAAGAACTTCTGGAATACGGACTTCCGGTAAACAACAAAATTCTTCTTCAGGGAAGTTCCGGCTGCGGAAAAACGATGACCGCAAAAGCCATTGCCAATGCTTTGGGAAAAAGCATCATCATCCTCAATTTAAGCAATATCGTTTCCTCCAGAATTGGGGAAACTTCCCAGAACATCAAAATGATCTTTGATAAAGCGGCAAGAGAAAGATCCGTCCTGTTCCTCGATGAACTCGACCAGATCGGGAAGGCAAGAGGAAGCGATGATAAAGATGTGGGCGAAATGAGACGTCTCGTAAATACTCTTATTCAGTTGATTGATTATTTTCCGGAAAACGCGCTTCTTCTATGTGCAACAAATCATCCTGAAATTATCGACACCGCTTTACTGAGACGTTTTCAGCTTAAAATAGATTATGCACTCCCTTCAAAACAATTTTTAGATGATTTTTATGACGATTTGCTGATGAAGTTTCCGGCAGATTTAAGAAATATAGACAGGAAATATGATGTTTCTTTTGCTGAGGCGAAAGATCATGCTTTTACGGTGGTAAAAGGGAAGTTGATCTGGAAGCTGGAAGCTAGCGCAGAGAAAATATAGGCTGCCACTGTTACATCCGGATTTTCGGTAACTGTAACAGCAGTTTTATTGTTGTCATAAAATATTCTTTTAATGTAGCGTACTGAAATATTTTTAATACTTTAGGGCTCTAAATTTAAAACTAATACACTATGGCAATCAATTTTGCATCAGAGGAAGAGAAAAACGGTTTCTGGGAACTTTCCAATACCATTCAGGCAGGAAACTATGAAGAAGCTTTAAACCTTTCTAAAAATTTACTCGAAAGATTTCCCGACAATAAAGCCATCTACCATAACCAGATCGGCGCAATGATTTATCTTTCAAAGAATGATTACTGGGGTGCGACATCGCATTACACCAAAGCTTTAGAATACGGCTTTGATGCGGATGTATGCGAAGATAATATTTGGGAATCCGCGGTAGATTCTTATAAATTTCTTATCGACTGTGAAGAAGGTTTCTGCTCACTGATGATTAAAGATACACATGAATTTATTGCCGCCAATAATTTGGTTCAAAAATATGAAAGCCTTTTCCCGAATGGAAAATATGCAGATGAAGCTAAAGAACTCAATTACATTTTTAATTTGACAAAGGAATTGCAGGAAAACAATAATTATACTTCTTCGGCATTGCAGCAAAACTATTCGGAAAACTATCCGGATGGAAAACACCGCGAAGTGGTGACGGCTTTGTGTGAAATTATTGATAACAATTCTTAGAATTAATTTTGAAAATATATTTCGTTATTGACTGTCATAGAAAAACTATTATAAAGTCAAAAAAAATTTCCAGCAGTTTTGGTTTGCAGGATATATTCTAAACAAACCAAAAGTATTATAACAGAGCAGACAACAGATATGTGATTCATTATCAGAAAGAAAAAAATGGCAAAATCAATAGCAAAAACAAAAACATTATTTAAAAAAGCATTTTACTATAACTGGGATAATGGATTAACCGGCTTAGAAAAAATTGTAAGAGACAGCAATTGTGATAAAGCAACCGCAATTATGATTTTTTGGCGAGGTCATCCAAATTACTATTATAATCATCCAAATGTAGAAAAAATGGAAGATTATGAAAAGGCTGCATTCGATTTTTTGAAATTACTTGAAAAAGATCTGGTCTCGGAAAGATATCCCAAAATCATCTCATTTTCTCCTGAAAAAGAATTTATTCCTGCCACTTTAGGCAACATCCCAAAAGAACTTATTCAGTATGTGGAAGGAACTATACATTATCAGGAAGTATTATTTCCAAACAAAAATCCTTTTGACGAAGAAATAATGACTCTCTGTAAAAATTGTGACAATATGAGCAAGATGTTTGAATTAGAAAAACGAGGTGCTGATTTCAGTTTAAAAATTAATAACGGTTATTCTTATCCCATTGCAATTGCTTGTGGAAGTGGACAAATAGAAGCTATTAAATATTTTATTGAGAAAGGATATGATCTAAATAAAAAATATGGTAAGAATCCTTTATTCTGGAGCGCTGTTATAAACAAAAAAATTCAGGCAGTTAATTTGATATTAGAAAACGGTGGAAAAATAAATCAAAAAGGAGAATTTGGCAGAACAATTTTACATTTAATTGCGGGTTGGTTTGCCGAAAACCAAGATGGTTTCGACGATGAATTAATGAAAATCCTTAGCTTTTTAATTGAGAAAGGAGCAGATGTAAACGCTAAAGATTCATCTAAAAAAACTCCGCTTGATCTGGCGATTATGTGGAATAATGTAAAATATATAGATTACTTATCTGGTTTTCAGTCTTATTAAATTATAACGAGATTGCTTTGTCGCTTCGCTCCTCGCAATGACATAAAAAATCCCTTTCATCACTGAAAGGGATTTTTCTATATCTAAAAAACTTTTAATTACATATAAGCTTCAATCGGCTCACAGGTACAAACTAAGTTTCTGTCTCCGTAAGCTTCGTCCACTCTTGAAACTGTAGCGAAGAATTTGTGGTCTCTTACCCAATCTAAAGGATAAGCTGCTTTTTCTCTGCTATATGGTTTATCCCAAGAATCGGAGATTACCAGTTGCTCTGTGTGAGGCGCATTTTTCAATACGTTGTTGGCTGCGTCTGCTTCACCATTTGCAATCTCATCAATTTCATGTTTAATGGCGATTAAAGCTTCTGCAAAACGGTCGATTTCTGCTTTGCTTTCAGACTCAGTCGGCTCAATCATTAAAGTTCCTGCAACCGGGAAAGAAACGGTAGGAGCGTGGAATCCATAGTCCATTAATCTTTTCGCCACATCGGCAACTTCAATTCCTAACGATTTGAACTGTCTGAAATCTACGATACATTCGTGGGCAACTCTTCCGTTTTCGTTTGAATATAAAATCGGGAAATGCTCTGCTAAAATTTCTTTTAAATAATTAGCATTCAGGATCGCGTGTTCCGTTGATTTTTTCAGACCTGAATTTCCTAACATTTTGATGTAAGCGTAAGAAATATTCAGAATTAATCCAGAACCGTAAGGTGCTGCAGAAATACCTTCAATCGCATCTTTTGATCCGATTCTGATATTTGCATTGGAAGGTAAGAAAGGAACTAAGTGTTTAGCCACACAAATCGGACCAACTCCGGGACCTCCTCCTCCGTGAGGAATTGCGAATGTTTTGTGTAAGTTTAAGTGACAAACGTCTGCTCCGATGTTTCCGGGACTTGTGTATCCAACCTGAGCGTTCATGTTCGCTCCGTCCATATAAACCTGTCCTCCGTGTTCGTGGATTAAAGCTGTAATTTCTTTAATGTTGGCATCGAAGAATCCGTATGTAGACGGATAGGTGATCATTACACAAGAAAGATTTTCAGAATGCTGTTCTGTTTTTGCTTTTAAATCTTCGAAATCGATTTCTCCGTTCTCAAGGTTTTTAACCACAACAATTTTCATTCCTGCCATTGCCGCAGAAGCAGGGTTGGTTCCGTGTGCAGACTGAGGAATTAAAACCACATTTCTGTGACCTTCACCTCTTGAAATGTGATATTCTCTGATCACCATTAATCCTGCGTATTCTCCCTGAGCTCCGGAATTCGGCTGAAGAGAAGTTCCTGCGAAACCTGTAATTTCAGCTAAATCTTTCTCCAGTTCACGGATCATTTCCTGATAACCTCCTGCTTGGTCAACCGGTACAAACGGATGAACAGAACCCCAATTGTCCCATGAAAGCGGTAACATTTGCGTTGCGGCGTTCAGTTTCATCGTACAAGAACCTAAAGAAATCATTGAGTGGGTCAACGATAAATCTTTTCTTTCCAGACGCTTGATGTAACGCATCAATTCTGTCTCTGTATGGTATTTGTTGAATACCTCTTCCGTAAGAATTTCATCTTTTCTTAAATTCTCTTCCGGAATGCTGTATCCTTCTTTAATTTCTAATTTGAAAGTCTGCTTGTCTTTGAACTGGGCAAAAGAAGCCATCAGATAATTTAACTTATCCAATGTTGTACTTTCGTTGATCGCAATACTTACCACTCCTTCTGTGAAGTAGTTTAAGTTTAATTTGTGATCAAGCATCATTCTCATCAGTCTTCCTTTCTCATCTTCATTCATCGTGATTTTTACCGTATCAAAGATCGGTTCTTCCACGATTTCATATCCTAAAGCTTTCAGACCTCCCTTCAAAGCGTTGGCTTTGAAATGAATCTGATCTGCGATATAATTTAATCCTTTCGGACCGTGATAAACAGCGTACATTCCAGCTATAACTGCCAAAAGAACCTGAGCTGTACAGATGTTTGACGTTGCTCTTTCTCTCTTGATGTGCTGTTCTCTCGTCTGTAAAGCCATTCTTAAAGCACGTCTTCCGTACACATCCTGAGAAACTCCGATAATTCTTCCCGGAATATCTCTCTTATAGTCTTCCTTACAAGAGAAGAATGCTGCGTGAGGACCACCGTAACCCAATGGAATTCCGAATCTCTGCGTTGTTCCAACTGCGCAGTCAGCGCCCATTGAAGCCGGAGATTTTAACTTCACCAAAGCCATCGGATCACACGCTACAACTACCTGAAGATCTAATTTTTTATATTCAGCGATATCATCTGTATAATCTAAAACAATTCCGTTTTTACCAGGATACTGCAATAAAACTCCGAAATAGGAACCATCCAGTTCATGTGTTTTATGATTTCCTTCTACAATTTCGATTTCAAGACCTTCGGCTTTTGTTTTTAATACAGATACTGTCTGAGGAAGCACAAGATCGGAAACAAAGAATTTATTGGCTCCGGCTTTTTTCTGATCTTTCGTTCTGTTGTTGAAGAACATATGCATTGCTTCTGCAGCAGCCGTAGATTCGTCTAATAATGATGCGTTTGCCAAGGCAAAACCTGTAAGATCGCACACAACAGTCTGAAAATTAAGAAGCGCTTCCAGTCTTCCCTGTGCAATTTCCGCCTGATAAGGAGTATATGCTGTGTACCAACTCGGATTTTCAAAGATGTTTCTCTGAATAGCCGATGGCAACAACGTGTTGTGATATCCGAACCCGATGTAGCTTGTATAATCAGTGTTTTTCGACGCCAGTTCCTTAGAATGGATCAGCATTTCATATTCTGAAAGCGGTTCTGAGATTTCAAGATCTTTTTCTAAACGGATAGAAGAAGGGATGGTTTGAGAGAGAAGCTCCTCGATACTTGAAACGCCAACTTTTTCCAGCATTGCCTGTTTATCGGCTTCATTTAAGGAAATGTGACGGCTCACAAACTGTTCTGTATTCATTTTTATTTATTAGATTTTGTTTGTAAAAAAGATTCGTAAAATTACGATTTTTTAGAAAATTGTACAACTAAATTAAAATCATAAATAAATAATATAAAGTATTTTAACTTATTTAAAATTAAAGCCTTTTTGTTGAGTTATTGAACATAAAATTTGTTAAAAAAAGCAGTTGAGAATAAATTTTACTGCCAATTAAATTTTCTAAAATTTAAAAATAATCAATATTACAAGTACTTATTTTTAAACTCACCAGGTTTTATAATTATTTAAATGTTAAATTTTCCAAATCTGTTTACCGAAATTCATAATATTATCAATTAAAAAATCCTCCAAAATTTAAATTTGGAGGATATATTTATAGTAAGGCAATGTTAATTTATTGAAGGTTAGGCTGTTTTACCAAATCTTCAATCTTCACAATAACATCATCAATATCAAAAGGTTTTGGGATAAAAACATCCGCTTTGCAGGAGTTTACAACGTTTAGCGCTTTTGCATGAGCGCTGATAATCATTACGGGAATATGAGAGGTTGCGGGATTTTCTTTGATCTGGTTGCATAAATCTGTTCCCAAACCATCCGGTAATTTCACATCCATGATAAAAATGTCTGGAACTATGGATTGATCTCTGTTGTTAAATGCTTCAGCATTGGCGAAAGAACGTACATCATAATTCTCAAATGACAGGAGTAGCTGCAATGCATCTCTGATGCCTGTCTCATCTTCAACGATAAAAATTGTTTTCATATCCGTTGCATCGCAAAAACAAAGCCAATCTTAAATGAAATCTTAAATTAATGAAAAATTGAAGATCAATTTTATCTGATTCGGAATAAATCGATTAATAATATTCATCGATATAAGTTATTTTCTTAAAGGAATACTTTTTGTAATCTCTGAGAAACAAAATCACAACTTAAAAATATATGAAACACTATTTTCTACCCATGTTAACTTTGCTGACGTTGAGCTGCAAAGAAAATAAAACAGAAAAAAAAGAGGGCAATACCGCCGTTACCAAAACCGATACGCTGAAGCTTCCTGCACCGGATGAAAAAAACAGCAAGACAAAATTCAGCAACGTATTGGGATGGTCTAAAGGAAAAGCGCCTGTTGCTCCTGAAGGATTTACCGTAACAAGATTTGCAGAAAATATTAAAAGCCCCAGAAATATGATTCAGGCTGAGAATGGAGACGTATTTGTGGTGTTGTCTAATTCTGAACGTACTGTTTCGGAGAAAATTAAAAATGACATCAGTGGTAAGAGTGATGCTGAAGTAGACGGAAAATCTGCCAACCGAATAATCCTTTACCGTGATGCCAACAAAGATGGTATTCCGGAATCTTCCACAGTGTTTTTAGCTAATCTTAACCAGCCATACGGAATGCTCATCATTAATGATCAGTTTTATGTTGCCAATACAGACGGATTATGGGTCTATCCTTACAAACTGGGAGATACGAAGATTACAAAACCGGGAAAAAAGATCGTAAATCTTCCTGCGGGTGGATACAACAATCACTGGACAAGAAATCTCCTTGCCAATAAAGATCAGTCTAAAATTTATATTTCTGTAGGATCGGGAAGCAATGTAGGGGAGAACGGAATGGATAAAGAGGTGAGAAGAGCCAATATTTTAGAAGTAAATCCCGACGGAAGCGGTGAGAAAATTTATGCAGCAGGTCTCAGAAATCCTGTCGGAATGAGCTGGAATCCTGTAACCGGAGAACTCTGGACTGTTGTAAATGAGAGAGATGAATTAGGAGACGATTTAGTTCCGGATTATCTTACCAGTGTAAAACAGAATGCTTTTTACGGTTGGCCGTATTCTTACTTCGGTAAAAACGAAGATCCGCGGAGAAAAGGAGAAAGACCCGATCTTGTACAGAAAACAATAGTTCCGGATGTACCTTTGGGAAGCCATACCGCATCTTTAGGTTTAACATTTTATACAGGTTCTCAGTTTCCGGAAAAATATAAAAACGGAGCTTTTATAGGACAGCACGGATCATGGAACCGCTCATCTTTGGTAGGTTATCAGGTTGCTTTTGTCCCTTTTAAAAACGGAAAACCTTCCGGTTCATATCAGCCTTTTCTTACAGGTTTTATAGCAAATGAAGCGAAAGGAGATGTTTACGGAAGACCGGTTGGTGTTTTGCAGATGGCAGATGGATCTTTACTGGTCGCAGATGATGTAGGAGGAATTGTCTGGAGAGTATCTCGTAAAAATTAATGAAATTCAACAGATTATCAGAAAGCAGTCATTCAGGGCTGCTTTTTTATTAACCACATCGTTTTCATAGCAAATAAAAAAATAGAGCCTGAATGATCAAGCTCTATTTATTTGATTTAAAAGTTCTTTTACCTTCCGTAAAATATTTTACAATGCTTTGCTGTTAAGATTGGTGTCTGCAACCTTTGTAAGCAGCTCATCACACTTTTTTTCTTCCTCCAAAGTGCTTAAAAGATGCTGAAGACAGTCTTTTTCTTCCAGTACTTTTGCGAAAGCTGCTAAAGTTCCGTAGGTGGCAATTTCATAATGCTCAACCTTCTGTGCTGCGGCAATAATTCCGGCATCTCTTACAGCTCCGGGTTCTGTTTCTTCAATAATGCTTTTTCCTTCATCCAGTAAACCCTGCATCGCATCACACTTTTTAGCCTGCGCTTTCTTGCCCAGAGCTTTGAAACATTCTTCCAATCTTTCCACATGACCTTCGGTTTCTGTGATGTGATTTTCTATAGCAGTTTTCAGCTTTTCATGCGTTGCATTTTTCATCATGGTAGGCAAAGCTTTCAGTAAAGCTTTTTCTGCCCAGTAAATATCTTTTAAAGAATCCTCAAAAAGATCTTTCAGCTCTTTTGCTGCATTTTTCTTTGCAGGCGTTTTAGAGGTTGCTTTTGGTGAAGTTTTGGCATTTGATTTTGCTGCGTTTTTTGTTGGGGCTGATTTTTTCGCAGGTGTTTTTTTAGTTGCGGTCTTCGTTTCCATAATATACTATTTTAGTGTTTGGTTGCTGGTGAATCTGCAACTATAAGACCACTTTGGCTCAAAACACACAACTGTGGTATGAAAAGATCAGACGAAGATTTTTCTGTTGATGATTTTCAGATAATTTTCCTTTTCAAGTCTTTTCACTGCTCTCACCACTGTTTCGACTCTTAAAGCAGTAATAGCGGCAATTTGCTGTCGGGTCAGCGGAACTTCATAGGAATATTTCGACTGGTCTTCATAAAAACTTTTATGATAATCTAAAACACCTACGATTCGTGTTTCCGGACGAAGAGACGAATTGTTTTCCAGCATAATATATTTGTAATAAAGTCTTTCGGACAAGAATTTGTTGATGTCTCTTGAAATTTCAGGATTTTCGTCAAGAAGCTTTACGAAATTTTGTTTTGAAAGTCTTAATACAGTACATTTTTCAAAAGTAACGGCATTTACTGGATAGGTCTGATCAATGAACAGCAAAAGTTCGCATACACTCAGTCCTCTGTCCAGAATGGCAAGAATAAGTTCCCTGCCTTCATCATTGTAATGGTTCAGTTTTATTCTGCCTTCTACAACCTGATAATAATACTTCGGTTTTTCCCCTTCATTAAAAATGGTTTGATGGCGATCGAAAGTTTCTTCTTCTGCGCCATAGTGGAGTAAAAGTTCTTCTGATATTAGCATATATAAGATTTTGTGATGATAATGGTATTGGCGGAAGCGGATTAATTAAATTTAAAAATAAAAAAATCGTACCATTATAAAGAATATCACAATTTCTGTTATCTGATTGGGAAAATTATGCTAAGATTCAGACATTTATTTTTTCTATGTGAATGTATAAGTCCGCATAAAACTTTCAAACAAAACAAAAATGTCTGAAAGTTTTTACGAATTTTAAAATTTGTTGGTAAATATATTTATGAATGCCTTTTGTGGGCAACCAAATCCATTACTTTTCCAATATCTTCATTTCTGTATTCCGAGTATACATGCGAATGAAAATCATTCAGCTTCCTCAGCAATTCCAGAAGTTCGGTTTTTTCTTTGTTTTCCAGTTTTCCGGCAAGAATTCGCGACGTCATATTTACCTTTTCAACGGAACGGTGGAAATAATCTTCACCTTTTTCGGTGATGTTGAGACGCTTGCTTCTTTTATCTTCGCTGTCGTTCTTTTCTTCGATTAAGCCATATTCCAGAAGACGTTTGATGATTTGGGTTCCCGTCTGTTTTTCGTGCCCGTTTCTTTCAATCAGCTGAATTTTAGTCAGATTCGGTTCGTCTTTCAGTCGGTAGAGATAGGTAAATTCTTCATTGGCGAGTTCAGGAAAATCATTCAGTCCCTTTCGGATCAGTTGTTTAGAATATCGTCCCAAAAGCAGAACCTGTTTGCAGATTTCATTTTCTGTGAACGAAACCTGATGCTGTTCATTTTTAAAAAGCTTGGTCGGACTCTCTTTTCTGTATTTTTTATCATTCAGCCAAAGACGGAAATCCTCGACCGTAGAGTGAGGTTTATAAGCTTCGGAATTTTCAAATTCTTTAACCTGATGCAGCAAATCAATGAAAAAATCAGTATTCATAGTGCAAATTTAATCTAAGTATTTTAAATATTTTTTATAATCTAATAAAGAGGTTTAAGAATCTAAATCCTCCAACGCTCCAACTCTCAAATCCTCCAACGCTCAAACCCCTCAAACTCTCTCTCAATAAAGTTAAAGTTTCACACTTCCCATTCCGCCATCAATTCCGAAAACCTGTCCTGTGATCCACGAAGATTTATCCGAAACAAGGAAAGCCGTCATTTCCGCAATTTCTTCAGCCGTTCCCACTCTTTGCAACGGATGTCTTTTTGCAGAGGCTTCTCTTTTCTCAGGCGTTGCTAAAAGCTGTGATGCTAAATTCGTGTCCGTTAAAGATGGTGCAATCGCATTCACCCTTATTTTCTGAGCCGAAAATTCCGCCGCCAGACTTTTCGTAAGACCTTCCACTGCATTTTTACTCGCCGCAATCGAAGCGTGAAAAGGCATTCCCAGTTTTGCTGCCACCGAACTGAAAAGCACAACAGAGGCACTTTCCGACTTTTTAAGATTCGGCAACAGTTTCTGAATAATTTTAACCGCTCCCAAAACATTGATTTCAAAATCATTCTTAAAATCATCCACAGAAAGTCGGTTAAAAGGTTTTAAATTAATGCTTCCCGGTGCATAAACCAATCCATCCACCACTTCAGGGAAAGTAATTTCATCTAAATTTCCCGAAAGAATATCCATTGCGTGAAATTCAATATTCGGATGATTCAGTTCGTGATTTTCCGTTCTGGAAATTCCAATGATTTTGTGTTGTTCTGCAAGAATTTTTGCCGTTGCTAATCCTATTCCCTTTCCGCAACCGATGATGACGATATTTTTCATAATTTTTATTTTAATGTTTTGAACATGAAGGTTTTATTTCGAGACACTTCGACAGGCTCAGTGTGACATCTCTAATACTATTCGTTTAATTATCTCTTAATTGTCAGGCTGAGCTTAGTTTATCCTGAGTCTGACGAAATAAAGTGTCTATTTACAATGCTTTTTTGCTCTTTTGCAAAACTTTATTTCCAAACAATTCTTTTGTGCCTTTTGCGGTTAAATCAACTACCTTTTCGAGATTTTATTATTGCTGATAACTCTCTGTCTGCTGCATTTAAAACGATCGATCTCTTCACTTCTTTTTTTCAGGTGTTTCTGGCTTACTCCCGAATTCACTCTTTTTCTCCAAAGCTTAAAACTCGATTCTTTCAGTTCCGAACGCATCAGTTCAATTACTTCCGATTCGCTGATTCCAAACTGGAATTGTATCGCTTCAAACGGCGTTCGGTCTTCCCACGCCATTTCTATGATTCTGTCGATTTCTTTTATGTTGAGGTTTGTATTCATTTTTTTGATTTTGATAAATATTCTATCAATTGCATCGGGCTTTAGCCCGATGTTGAAGTTTAATTTACAAAAGGCTTTAGCCGAAATATATTTTAAGTTTTGGCTAAAGCCAACCATTTTATTTCTTTTTGCAAACGGGTTAAAACCCGTTCCTATTGATATTAAATTCTTTTATTTTTAAAAAATCATTTCAGATTTCCAATAAATTCCTTCGCCGTCTTAAAATGCTGTTTTCGTTTTTCTTCCGGCATTTTCTCTAGTGTTCTCAGCATCATTCCCAATCTTGGATTTTTGGCAAAAAAATCTTGATGGTCATTAATAAAGTTCCAAAACAGAGCATCCCATTTTTCATTCCATTCTCCGTCCGGATAATCGCTCATTTTTTTAATATAATTGCTTCCGCTGATATACGGTTTCGTACTCATCTTTCCGCTGTCTGAAAAACTGCTCATCCCATACACATTCGGAACCATCACCCAATCGTAAGAATCAATGAACATTTCCATAAACCATTGATAGACTTCATCCGGATTGAACTGAGCAAGATTCATAAAATTGGCAAAGATCATCAGTCGTTCGATGTGATGGGCATAGCCGGTTTTCAGGATTTTCTGGAGCGAACTATCAATCGGGCGGATTCCTGTTTTGGCGGTGTAAAAAGATTCCGGAAGTTTTTGCTTATGGTTCCAGTAATTTTTATTCCGCTGATACGTCCCCTGATAAACATAAACCCCGCGAACAAACTCTCGCCAACCCAAAATCTGGCGGACAAAACCTTCCAAAGAATTCACCGGAATATCATTGTTGTTAGCAAATGAAATCGCTTTTTCCAAAACATTTTCTGGTGTTAGAAGTCCGACGTTCATTAATGGAGAAAGCACACTGTGATGAAGAAAATGTTCCTTTTCCACGATGCTGTCCTCGTAAACGCCAAATTCCAGAAAGCGGTTTTCAAGAAACTGTTCCAGCCAATGTTCAGCTTCCTTAAAAGTAGTCGGGTAGAGCTGTTCATCCGTAAGCGTTCCGTAATTCTTTGCAAAATGCTTTTCGGTATATTGTTTTGCTTCCTCGTAAAATTCATTGTTTTTTGGGAAATGAATCGCGGGCGCTTTTTTATTTTTCGGATATTTTTTCCGGTTTTCGGTGTCGTACGTCCATTTTCCGCCCAAAGGTTTTCCGGCTTTCATCAGGATATTTCGGGTAATTCTCTGCTGCTTATAAAAATCAGTCTGATGATAGGCTTTTTTATCTTCAAAATAATCTTTCAGGTCTTCTTTGCTGTTGATGAAAAGCGGACTATCCAAAATTTCGAGTTCTAATTTTGTTTCCTTTAATCTTTTTTCCAGCCAGTTGTCGCAAACATCCGTTGTTTTTATCGTTGTAAAATTCTCTTTTTCAAGTTTCGGAATTAAATTTCGGATGTCGCTGAATTTCGATGAACTTTCAACATATTCAACTTCAAAACCCACCTTTTTTAATTCAGTTTCATAAAATTTCATTGTCGAACGGTGAAACGCAATCTTCTGTTGATGAAATGAATACTGTTTAAAAAACAAAAATTCCTCTATCAAAAATACAGGTTGACTTTTATCCAGATAATCCATATCTTCAAAAAGCTGATGTGGAAAAATCAATTGGGCGGTATGTTTTACTGCTTTAGCCATAAACGTCTGAATTTTTGATTGGAATCATACATTTCTGCCTGTTTTTCAGGGTTAAAAGTCCGGTCACGATTGTCATTTCCGACTCCGGCGAGATACATCCAGTTGCCGTAATTGCTGTGAACATCATAATCAATCAGCATTTCTTCAAAATACGCCGCTCCGATTCTCCAGTCCTGTTTCAGAATTTTGCAGAAATAGGAAGCTACATTTTGACGACCGCGATTGCTCATCCAGCCTGTATTTTTCAGTTCAAGCATATTGGCATTGACGAAATCGGAATCCGTTTCTCCATCCTTCCATTTTTGAATCAATGGTTTATTGTTTTCCGCTAAATACTTTTGATGATTAATTCCGCTTTTCCAGAAAATCAAATCTTTATACTGTAAAGAAACATATCTGAAAAAATCCCTCCAGAGCAGCTCAAAAATCAACCAATATGTTGAATCATTGGCTCCGAATTCTTCCTCATATTTTTTTATCTCGTGGTAAATGGTTACCGCAGAAAGACTTCCATCCGACAGCCAAGCCGAAAATTTCGAACTGTAATCTGTTCCCACCAAACCGTTTCGGGTTTGCTTGTACTGACTCAGATTCTGTGTTTCCGAGAAATAATGATGCAATCTTTTCAATGCTTCATTTTCTCCGCCCGAAAAAGGAAAAGCAGTTCTTTCGTCCGTTTCAAAATCTTCAAAACCGAGCGATTTTAACGAAATGGTATCACTTTTAAAATGAATTTCCGGTTTATCGTACATCAAATCTTCCGATTCAAATTCAGGGCGAATCAGCAGATTTTTTTCAATTTTCTGCCGGAACGCGGTAAAAAGTATCGGAATTTTATCCAAAGTTTTAAAAACAAAAAGCGGATGAACCAGAAACTGAGAATACGATTTTTCCCAAACGGCAGCCGTAACCACACTTCTGATTTTTGTCTGAAGTTCGGTTTCTTCCTTCGTCCATTCTTCCTGACAAAAAATCTTCACGATTTCAAATTCCTCGGAAATTTCTTTAAAAACGTCTTCCGTTTTGCTGTACTTAACTAAAAAAGGAATCTTCTGTTTCGCTAAATTCTGCTTTAAATTTTCTACACTTTCCAACAAAAATTTTGCACGGTATTTTCCGATTTTTCTTGAACCGAACTGTTTTTGAGCAAAAAATTCAGCGTCAAAAACATACATTGCAAGAAAAGGCAACTCTTCCTGCATCACATTGTATAAGGATTCTGAATCTCTTGTTCTTAAATCTTTGGTGAACCAGAGGATGTTGATTTTTTGTTTTTTCGGCATCTTTCGCTGCAATATTTTACTTCGTCCCAGTTTTTTTTCCACTTTTTCCGCCAGTTGAAGGGTAGTCCGCAGACTTCACAGATTTTGGAAGGTAATCCTGAAGGCATATTTTTTATATTAAACTTTAATTCAAATACAATTGTAATGTTAACAGGTCGCTCCTACGGAGCTTCCTTTTTACGGCTTTCTATTTTCTATTAACAGTACATTCCTACGGAATTTTATAATGCTCCGATAGGAGCTGACTGTTAATAGCTAACATTTTTATATGATATGAGCTCCGTAGGAGCGACCTGTTAATGATTCATTTATTCCAACAAAATCGTTTTCAAACCTTTCGGCTCTTTTAATAACCTGTAATTCATCAAAATCTTTTGTGACTTTTGACTCCGTCGAATCTTCGATTTGCAGTTAAATATCACTTACAATAATTTTTAAAATTATTAATCGCCACATCTTTCGCTTTAAGATCGTGCATCATATTATACAGTCCGAAAAACGTACGGTTCAGGTAAATAAAATGTCGGGAACCGCGGTTGGTATTCATTCCTTTCATATCACTTGCTTTCGCATATTTTTGTCCCAGATCGGCAATTTCCTGAAAGAACGACTCATCCGAAAAATCAAATTTTTCCTGATTAAAAGGTCTCGTAAACAATTCCAGCAATTCGTAGAATAATTTGGCAAAAAACTCTTTTTCTTTTTCTGAATCTTCTGCTCGAAGAATTTCTAAGGTGAATAATTTCTCACGGAAAATCTCAGGATTCTTCAGATTTTCTTCTTTCGCCAATTCGAAATACGGAATGTAGAAATCTTCCGGAATTTCCTTGATACAGCCGAAATCGATAACCAATAATTCATTGTTTTCCGAAATCAGGAAATTTCCCGGATGCGGATCGGCGTGAACTTTTTTCAGAATATGCATCTGATACATATAAAAATCCCAAAGCGTCTGTCCGATTTTATTCAAATCCTCCTGAGAATTCTGTTTTTTAGTAAATTCCGAAAAATGAATTCCCGACATCCAATCCATCGTAATGATTTTCTCACACGAAAATTCCGGATAATAATGCGGAAATTTTACATTCGGAAGATGACTGCATTCTTCTGCAAAATGCTGACTGCGTTTCAGTTCCAGATTATAATCGGTTTCTTCAAACAATTTGTCTTCCACTTCCTGAAAATAGGATTCCGAACCTTCTTTTTTGATGTTGAACATTTTCATCGCAATCGGTTTTACCATTTTAAGGTCGCTTGAAATACTTTCTCTTACGCCGGGATACTGGATTTTCACAGCCAGTTTTTTGCCGTCTTTTTTCGCGGTATGAACCTGTCCGATACTTGCAGCATTAACCGATTCTGCGGAAAATTCATCAAAAATATCTTCCGGATTTTTCCCGAAATATTTTCGGAATGTTTTCTTCACCAAAGCACCCGACAAAGGCGGAACGGAAAACTGCGAAAGTGAGAATTTCTCCACATATTCCACCGGAAGAATGTTTTTTTCCATACTCAGCATTTGGGCAACTTTGAGCGCGGAACCTTTCAATTCTTTAAGTGAGTCGTAAATGTCTGTTGCATTGTCCTCATTCAGGATTTTGCGGGCTTCATCTTCATCTTTCGTGATTTTATTTCCGTAATATTTCAGGTAATTGACACCGACTTTCGCTCCCGCTTTAAGCAGGCTGCTTGTCCGTTCAATTTTTCCTGTAGGAATTTTATCTAATGTTTTCATTTTTAAATTTTGTTTGTCAAATGTTTTTAACGCAATGTTCGCAAAGATTTTTTAATTGCTAACTGTTTTTAAGTTCGCAAAGGTGTTGTGTTAAGCTCCTTTGGGAGCTTTATCTGTGTAGCTTAAATCATTTGTTTTTGGTGGCACTCCGTAGGAGTGCTATTTTTAATTCATCTTTGAATTTTCAGATTGAACTCCTACGGAGTTCTCTTCAACACAATTATTCGTAATTTCTACACAGATTCCGCACCTACGGAGCGCACTATTCTTTAGATTATTTTCATTCATTTTCGCAGCCGAATTGCCTCATTCTTTTATCTTTAATTCTTGAATCGGCGAATCTCGCAGCCCGACCTGAGTGGAGCTCTTTTTGTAAGACTGGAAAAAGCATTGGTACAAAAAAGCGAGAACGGAGGTCGGAAATAGCTGCCCAAATAAATATTAGCTTATTCGAAACCAAAAGCCAATTGCCAATCGCTATTCATCAACTCATTTTAAACTTTTCTTTCCACAGAAACTTTCCAAGGTCGAAAACTTTTCTCAAAGGCTCGTTGTCCATCAGTTCAAAACCCGTATCGATGGTTTTTTCGATGAAAATATCCGTTTTTTCAAAATCGGGAGAAGTGTCTTTTTTCCAGAAATCAATGGCGGAAACCAAATGGAGCCAAAGTGCTTCCTGTCTCGATTTTTCGTTGAATTTTCTGATATCTTCTTTCGCTTTTTCAATCATTTCCCACTCGTTGAAATCGAGAGTATTAACAAATTGTTTGTGGGTTTCCCGAAGATTCTGAAGCGTTTTGATGTTCTGGATTTTATTGCTTCCCAAAATTGATAATACTAAAGAACGGTTCATCGTCATATTTTCAAAGAAAATGTAATACACATTCAGGAGTTTTTCTTTGGTTGTCACTTCGCTCGAGGAATTTACTTCCGAAGCGAGTTCCAGAGATTTCGTGAAAAGATGATTCAATATTTCTCTTTCGATTTGCTCGAATCCTGAGAAATAGTGGTAAAATTCTTTCTCCTCAAAATTGTTTTCTTTCGCAAAAAGGTAAACGTTTTTCGGTTTTTCTCCGTGATTCAAAAGATAATCTCCGTATAATTCAAATATTTTTTCCTGCGTGATATTGGCTTGTTCTTGCATAATAGAATTTATTTATTGACAAATTTAGTAAATAAATTTACATTTAATTAAAATAAAGTATAAATTTGTACTATATAAACCATTTAATTTTTGAATTATGTTGACAATACAGGCACAATCGAATATACCTACAGATTTTGGAATGTTTACTGTTTATGCATTCTCAGAACACGAAGAAGACTGGAATCCGCACTTGGTTTGGGTGGCAGAAAATACAGATTTCAGCAAAACGGTAAACGTGCGTTTTCACTCGGAATGTATTACAGGCGAGATTTTTCATTCTAAAAAGTGTGAATGCGGACAGCAATTAGACGCGGCAATGAAATATATGTCGGAAAACGGAGGAATGATTATTTACCTTCGACAGGAAGGTCGTAATATCGGAATCATTAATAAGTTAAGAGCATATGCGCTTCAGGAAAAAGGTTTTGATACGGTGGAAGCGAATTTGAAACTTGGTTTGCCTGCAGACGGAAGAAATTTTGATGTAGCGGTGGAAATGCTTAAAATTTTGGATGTGAAAGAAATTAATTTGCTGACCAATAATCCGGATAAGCTTAAATCTTTGGAAAACAGCGGAATAATTCTCAATCACAGAGTTCCTTTGGAAATAGAATCGAACGAAGTGAACGAAAGTTATCTTTCAAAAAAGAAAGATTATTTTGGACACCTCTTAGAAAAGGTATAATTTTCTCATTACGCTGAGAAACAAATTCCAGTCACCAAAACCAATCTTATGAAAAAAATTCTGCTTACCGGCGCTACCGGATATATCGGGAAACGAATGATTAACGTAATCGCAGCTCAGGGTTATCAGGTAATCTGCTGCTGCAGAGATAAAAACCGTTTTTCTAAAAGTGTGGATATTGATGATGCCCAGATTGAAGTGGTGGAAGTGGATTTTCTGAAACCCGAAACACTGGAAAATATCCCGAAAGATATTTCTGGAGCCTATTATCTGATGCATTCGATGAGCAACAGCAACGATTATGCAGAAATTGAAAGACAATGCGCCGTTAATTTTTCAAATTATATTGAAACCACCGATTGTAAACACATTATTTATCTTTCGGGTTTGGCGAATGAAAAGGAGCTTTCTCAACATCTGAGTTCAAGATTTGAAGTTGAAAAAATCCTGATGAAATGTAAAGTTCCGGCAACGGTTTTACGGGCAGGAATCATCATTGGTTCAGGAAGTGCTTCTTTCGAAATCATCAGAGATCTGGTAGAAAAATTACCGGTGATGGTGGCTCCGAAATGGCTTCACACAAAATGTCAGCCGATTGGAATTGCCAATGTTCTGGATTTTCTGATTTTTACCTTATTTAAAGAAAAAGCTTATCGCAAGAATTTTGATATTGGTTGTGATAATGTTTTGACATACAAAGAAATGCTTTTGGAGTTTGCTAAAATCAGAGGACTGAAAAGAAAAATTTTTACCGTTCCTGTAATGACTCCGAAACTTTCTTCGTATTGGCTGTATTTCATTACTTCAACATCCTATAATTTAGCTTCTGCATTGGTTGGAAGTATGAAAATTGAAGTTATCTGCAGACCGGAAAGCCTTGCGGAAATTAAACAGATTACCGGAGTTCAGCCTTTTTCTTATGATACGGCGTTAAGAAGAACTTTGGCTAAAATTCAGGACAACGAAATTGCTTCAAGCTGGAAAGACAGCTTTATTAGCAGCAGAAGCGATTCCAGCCTGAAAGATTATCTCGATGTTCCGAAGTACGGCTGCTTTGTAGATTTAAGAACTGAAGAATATGATGACCGTGAAAAATGTCTCCACAGAGTTTTTTCCTTGGGAGGTGCAAACGGATGGTACGGTCAGAGTCTCTGGAAGGTTCGCGGATTTATGGATTTATTGGTTGGCGGACCGGGACTGAGACGCGGAAGAACACATCCCGATAAACTTCACGAAGGTGATGCACTGGATTTCTGGCGTGTTCTGTATGCCAACAAAGAAGAAGGAAAACTGATTCTTTTCGCAGAAATGAAACTTCCCGGAGAAGCGTGGTTAATGTTTAAAGTGTATAAAGGAAAACTCTGGCAAAAAGCGGTTTTCCGACCTCACGGATTAACGGGAAGACTCTATTGGTATTCTGTTTTGCCGTTTCACGGAATTATCTTTAAAGGGATGGTAAGAAGACTGGCAGGAAAAATTTCTTGATTTCAAATATATCCGATTATTTTTTAAGAATTGGCAGCACATAAACGTGTTGCCAGTTTTTTGTGTGATATCTCAGCGGTAAACATTTGAGGATTATATTTTTAACTAAATTTTAAATATTGCCTTAAACATAAGATAGAAAATTTTTATTAATCTTATTTCTATATCACTTTCATAATGCTTAATTTTAAAGCTTTAAACGTTTAAACATTTACTAATACATCATCATAATGGAAAAATACAGTTATGGTATGATCGGACTGGGAGTTATGGGGAGAAATCTCCTGTACAACATCGCCGATCACGGATTTTCTATTGCAGGATTTGATCTTGATCATGAAAAAATAAAAGATTTGGAAGAACAGAAAACTTCCGATATGAATATCAAAGGAATACCTTCTCTGGAAGATTTTGTATCGCAGCTGGAAACACCGCGAAAAATTATTCTGATGGTTCCTGCCGGAAAACCGGTAGATGCGGTATTAGAAAATCTTAAACCGATTCTGAGCGAAGGAGATATCGTAATAGATGCCGGAAATTCTTATTTCAAAGATACCGACCGACGTGTGGCAGATCTGGCTTCCCAAAAGCTTCATTTTATGGGAATGGGAGTTTCCGGAGGCGAAAAAGGAGCGAGAACAGGACCAAGCATTATGCCGGGCGGAGATCAGGAAGCGTTCGGACTTTTACAGCCGATGCTGGAAGCCATTGCAGCCAAAGTAGATGGTGATGCGTGTACAGCCTACATGGGAAAAGGTTCTGCCGGAAATTATGTGAAAATGGTTCACAACGGGATTGAATATGCCATCATGCAGATCATCAGCGAAGCGTATGATTTGCTGAGAAAAGGAGCAAAGCTTACAAATGATGAGCTCTATGAAGTGTTTAAAGAATGGAATAACGGAGAGATGAATTCTTTCCTGATCGAAATTACAAGAGACATTTTCCAGCAGAAAGATTCTTTAACCGATGGTTATCTGGTTGATCAGATTTTAGATAAAGCAGGTGCTAAAGGAACCGGAAAATGGACTTCCGAACAGGCAATGGAAATCGGCGTTTCAATTCCGACGATTGATATTGCGGTAACGTCCAGAATTCTTTCTGCTTATAAAGATGAAAGAATAAAAGCGTCCCAACTGTATTCTCACAGTGAAGTTGTAACTCCTGAGAACAAAGAAATTTTCATTAAAGAAGTGGGAGAGGCGCTGTATTTGTCTACATTAATCAGCTATGCACAAGGTCTGGCTTTACTCGTAAAGGCTTCTGAAGAATATCAGTTTGAAATTCCTCTGAAAGACGTGGTAAAAATCTGGAGAGGAGGATGCATTATCCGTTCTGTTTTATTGGAGAAATTCTACACTGCTTATACAAAAAATCCTCAGCTTTCTAATATTCTGCTTGATGAAAATATCGCAGCTATCGTTAAAGAAAAGGTTTCTTCATTGAGAAAAACAGCAGCTTTTGCAGTTTCAAACGGTATTTCAAGTTTGGGACTTCAGACGGCTTTAGGATATTTTGATGCCTATACCACAGAATCTCTTCCGGTGAATCTGATTCAGGCACAAAGAGATTATTTCGGAGCACACACTTACCAGAGAACCGACAGAAAGGGAGTTTTTCACACCAACTGGGAAAGTTTTAATCATTAAAATTCAGAAATGAGCGAAAATAAAGTTTTGCAGCCCACCACAATTATCATTTTTGGCGCAACAGGAGATTTAGCAAAAAGAAAACTTTTTCCTGCATTTTACAACCTGTATATAGATGGAAGAATGCCGAAAGGCTTTAACATCATCGCTTTGGGAAGAGCAGATAATTCCGACGAATATTTTAAAAATTACATCAGAGAAAACCTGAACAGCTTTTCAAGAAAAAAAGTAACTTCAGAAGACTGGGCGGGTTTTCAGGCGCACATAACGTATGTTCAGCATCAGCTTGATGAAGAGAGTTCCTATAAAAATCTTAATCAGAAGCTGGAAAGTTTTGACAAAGTCTACGGAACAAGAGGAAACAGACTTTTTTACCTTTCAATAGGTCCTAATTTTGTCGCTACCATTTCCAATCATATCAAAAATGCATCGCTTGCTTCAGATCCTAAAAAAGACCGTATTATTATCGAAAAACCTTTCGGACACGATAAACAGTCTGCCATTGAACTGAACAGCCTTTTGGCAGAAGCATTTGAAGAAGAACAGATCTACCGCATCGATCATTATCTGGGAAAAGAAACCGTACAGAATATTCTTGCCTTCAGGTTCGGAAATGCTATTTTTGAACCTTTGTGGGATCACAAACATATTGAATCTGTACAGATTACGGTGGCTGAAGAAGTAGGAGTGGAAACCAGAGGCAGCTTCTATGAACAGACCGGTGCATTGAGAGATATGATCCAGAATCACCTCTTGCAGATCCTTTGCATGGTGGCAATGGAACCGCCTGCTTCGCTGGAATCCGGAGAGATCAGAGATCGTAAAGTGGACGTATTAAAGTCTATCCGAAGAATTCCTGCGGAAAAAGTAGACCATTACGCAGTAAGAGGACAGTACGGAAAAGGATCGGTAAATGGCGAAAAAGCGAAGGGATACAGACAGGAAGAAGGGATTGCGCCGGATTCCAACACAGAAACTTTTGCAGCCGTAAAGTTCTATCTGGATAATGAAAGATGGCAGGATGTTCCGTTTTACGTAAGGACAGGGAAAAAGATGAAAGAAAAACATTCTTACATCACCATTCAGTTTAAGCCGCTTCCGCATTCTACGTTTTCAGAAAGTTCGCAACAATTGTCTGCCAATCGACTGATTATCAATATTCAGCCTTTAATGGATATCAGACTCCAGTTTATGGCAAAAAAACCGGGACTTTCTTTAGTTTTAAAACCTGTAGAAATGATTTTTGATAATTTTGCCTGTCAGGAAGATACGCCGGAAGCTTACGAAACCTTATTGCTGGATGCACTTTTAGGAGATTTAACCCTGTTTATGCGTTCCGATCAGGTGGAAGAAGCATGGGATGTGGTAAAAACCATTCAGGAAGCATGGGCAAATGAAAAAGATAACTCTTTCCCGAACTATGAAGCCGGAAGTTGGGGACCGGAAGAAAGTACTGCTCTGGTAGAAAGACAGGGACATCACTGGGTTTAAAAATAAACTTGTGTTAAACTATTTCAGAATTAACCACAAAAGAAACGATAGACAATTTTAAAGTGAATTTCTATAATAATCAAAGCGCTCATTTTTAAAAACTATTGTGAGCTTTTTCATTTATAATTGTCAGCTTTAAATAAAAGTTTAGTTCATCTTTGGTGACTTTCGCGGTTAAATAAAATTCTAAACAGATTTAATATAATAAAGAAAAAAGTAAAAATGAAGATTACCGTATTTAACGATTTAGATACATTATATAAAAAAGCTGCAGACCGTTTTGTAGATTTGGCCGAAAAGTCGATTCAGGATCACGACCATTTTGTGGTGGCGCTAAGTGGAGGTTCTTCTCCGAAAGCTATCTTTAAGCTGTTGGCTTCCGGGGAATATGCAGATAAAATAGAGTGGAGCAAAGTCTTTTTTTTCTGGGTAGACGAAAGATGGGTTCCGCTGAATGACGAGAAAAGCAATGCTAAAATGACATTCGATACACTTCTCGATCATGTTTCCGTAACTAAAGATCACATTTTCCCGATGTATAAAGACGGAGTTTCTGCGGAAGAATTTGCTGCGGAATATGAAAATCAGATCAGAAATGTACTGGGAAATGATGGAAGTTTTGATTTTATTCTGTTGGGAATGGGAGACGACGGACATACAGCATCACTGTTTCCGGGAGAAAAAGTGCTTTGGGAAAAAGAAAAGTGGGTGGATGCGTATTACCTGAAACCTCAGGAAATGTTCAGAATTACCCTTACAGCTCCAGTCATCAATAACGCTGAAAATATTTTAATCGTCACCTTTGGAGAAAGCAAAAAACACGCTCTGAATGAAGTTTTAAACGGAGTTTACAATCCCGAACAGTATCCGATGCAGCTTATTGAAAAAAGAGATTGTGTAGAACTTTTCACAGACGAAAAAGCAAAAGGGTAATCATTAAATTTAAACTTGTTTAAGCTCTTTATTTGAACCACAAAAAAGGACAAAAGATTGAGCTGCCGTAGTTAAAGTTAATAAAGATTTTAAAGTTTTTTAAAACAAAAATATTCTTGTTGGAAAATACAAAGACGCAAGATTTCTATTAGTCTCAAATCTTTAAGGCGCAAGAAAATCAAAGATTTTCAATAAAGAATTGATGTTTAATTTTATCGTTAAATTAATAATTGTTTAAATAGGTATTGCATATATTAAGCAGCGACGGCACTTGTGCCGTCGCTGCTTTCTTTAAAACCATAGTTAAATATTTACTTATCCTTTGTGATACGGACAGCCTGATGTTGCAGCCGGAGCATTTAAGGATATATTTTCCGGAGTTTTTGTTCCTTCAAAAAACTGCTCTTCTATAATTTTTCTCTGATCTTCAGGAATATCCTCCAGTTTTCGAAGCGTGTTCACCTGAATATGCGGCCAGCTTGTCGTTCCGCCGTCATCTCCGAAATGGAATTCAAAAAGAATAATCTGCTCATACTGAAGCTGAAGAATCTCTCTTCCGTTTTCCACAACGGTTTCAATCCACATTCTGAAATTTACCTCCACCGTCGGAACAAAACGGTTTACGAAAGGAACATTTAAAATCCCGCCTTGTGCGCCGGTCTTGTTTTTGGAAGACATCTGAAGAAAAACATAATTCTTAACTTCCTGTCCGCTGAGCGTATCTCTTAATCTCAGATCCGGTCTTACCGAATAAGGATAAAGATCGTGTGCAAGAATTCTCTGCGTATAAATTTTATTTTCTCCCGGATCATTTTGGTCATTCAGTGTTTCGTGAACCCACGCCGGAGCGGGTTCATCCAGATTGATAGGATGCGTTTCACTCGCTCCTGCTCCTCCCATCGTTGGCGAAACAGAAAGAAAATCGTAATTCCATGCCTTATCGCCTTCCGGAAACTGCGGAGCTCCCTGAACAAGATAATTGGATTGGGAAGGAACAATGTCGCCCAGTAAAGTAATCGTGCTTCCGTGAGGAATCACTCCGCTTCGCGAAATAGAATAATCGGGAATAAAATAAGGTCCGCGATTACCGGCTCCCGGTTTCAGTTCTTTTGCCGGAATGATCTCATAATATTCCTGTCCTTCCTTCAGTTCACTCATCAGAATATACAGAGGATTGCCGTTTTCATCTTTCACCTGTACCAAAGGTTCGTTTCTGTATTCGCCTTTGTACCCGTAGTTTTTATAATCTTCCTCATCAAAAGCATGAATTCCGCGGTCTCTTTCTATAGATTCCTTTGTGGCTGCGTGATTGTAGACATCACTCAGCCAAAGATACATCCCATTTTCTTCATGAATAGGCGTGTACAGCAAATCCGGATTATCTTTTTGGGTATTTACACTTTTAATGCTCTGCTCATACTTTATAGCCCCGCAGAAAAGCTCATTTGCCCCGCCACGATTGCGCACACCTCCCGGAACAAGAGAAAAAACCAGTTTTTCAATGTATTCTTCACATTCGAAGCTGAACTTTCCCGGAATTGTTCCCGAATTGGTTCCCGGTGAAGGCATAATCGTGGTATGAATGCCGCTTCCGTTCATTGTTCTGTCGATATTTTTATTGTAATCGGCGTTGTAGCTCACCCAGGTTCCGTCCAGAGCCTTTAAAATTCCATAGTCTACATTATCTACAATCTGGTTCAGATTTTTTTCTCTGAAAGGAATCAGCGGATCATCGATCGTGAGTTTGGAATACCCTTTCATAAGGTTTTCCAGAAAACCCTGAGAACTGTCTGCGGATGTTCTCAGAAACAGGCTTTCCTGCTCAATACTTTCTTTTTGTCTTTTCAGCATGGTAATTTCGTTTTTATAATGATTAGTTTTTTTGATTCTGAAAATTATTTTAAACTTCAAAATAGAGGTTTAAAGATTTCCGAAATCATCAGTTTTACTTTTCAAAATTAATCAGTCTGGGAAAGAAAAAAGTCAGTAGTTTTACTTAATTGTGCAGTGAAAAGATAATTTTCCGTAATTTAAAAATCAATAATGAAAGATAAATACATATTTTTCATTTGTTTGAATTTCTTAACTTTGTTCTATGAAAGACAAAGTAAAAAGAACGGTTTCGGATTTTAACAGTGAACTGAAATTAAAAGGATTCCGTGCTTTTCAGATAGAGCAGGATACTAATGAAACCCGCACTTACAGCCGCAAAGAATTCTACAAGATTTGTCTTACTACCGGTAAAAGCAGAATTCATTATTCAGATAAAACCTTTGAGCAGGAAGGAACCATTCTGTTTTTCGGAAATCCCCATATTCCGTACTCCTGGGAAACGATTTCTTCAGCTTATGCAGGCTATACCATTCTTTTTTCTGAAGAATTCTTTAAAAATTCCGAACGTTCAGAAAGTCTTCAGCAATCTTCATTTTTTAAGATCGGCGGAACTCCTGTGCTGAAAATCACCGAAGAACAGAGAGACTTTCTCAATACCCTGTTTAAAAAAATGATTGCCGAGCAGGAAAGCGATTACCTTTATAAAGATGAACTCATCCGAAATTACATCAGTCTGATCATTCATGAGTCTTTAAAGCTTGAACCTGCGGGAAATATAGATCAGAATCAAAATGCGGCATCCAGATTAACTTCCGTCTTTCTTGAATTGCTGGAAAGACAATTCCCGATTGAAACAACAGATCATCCGCTGCAACTCAAATCCGCTCAGGAGTTTGCGAAAAATCTTAATGTTCATGTGAACTATCTTAACCGTTCTGTAAAGGAAATCACAGGGAAATCCACCACATCGCATATCACCGAAAGAATTCTTACCGAAGCAAAAGCTCTGTTGCAGCATACAGACTGGAATATTTCTGAAATTGCCTTTGCACTGGGCTTCGATTATCCTACTTATTTCAACAATTTCTTTAAAAAACAGACAGGAACCAATCCAAAAGCTTTCAGATCTGCTGAAGTTTGATTTTCTTAATTTTTGGTTTGATTATCATTACCTGCTGCGCTCTTGCGGTTTCTAATTTTGTATCATCAATTTTTAATTAAAAATCAGGATATGAAAATAATTACCGCTGCGGTGGTTTTGTCCTCTATGTTGATCGGACAGGCATTTGCGCAAAAAAATCAGACCCATCAGAAAAAAATGAATACAAAAGAACAAAAAGAACATTACACTTTTACCCTGAGCGATAAAGTGACAAGAAAGAAAGTCAGCTTTAAAAACCGTTACGGAATTGTGCTTTCAGGAGATTATTATCTTCCCAAAAACAAAGAAAACGAAAAACTTCCTGCTTTGGCAATCAGCGGACCTTTCGGAGCTGTGAAAGAGCAGTCTTCAGGTTTATATGCCAATCATATGGCGGAGAAAGGCTTTGCAGTGATTGCCTTTGATCCTTCATATACCGGCGAAAGCGGAGGAGAGCCGAGAAATATTGCTTCTTCGGACATCAATACGGAAGATTTCAGTGCGGCAGTAGATTTTCTGGGTTTGCAGAAGAATGTTGACCGGGATAAAATCGGGATTATCGGAATCTGCGGTTTCGCAGGCTTTGCACTGAACGCAACCGCCATAGACAAAAGGGTAAAAGCGGTTGCCACAACAAGTATGTATGATATGCCCCGCGTTTCTTCAAAAGGATATTTTGATAAAATGACTCAGGAAGAGCGGGATCAGATTCTTAAAACAATGAGCCTGCAAAGATGGGAAGACGCTGAAAAAGGAACTCCGGATTATGGAAACGGTCCTAATGCAAACGTCTTAAAAGGGGATGAACCTCAGTTCGTAAAAGATTATTTTGATTATTATAAAACACCGAGAGGATTTCACGAACGTTCTGTTAATTCAAATCAGGCATGGACGAAAACAAACGGTTTTTCTCTGATGAATATTCCGATTTTAGCTTATATCAGAGAAATTTCTCCAAGACCGGTTCTTTTGATTGCCGGAGAAAATGCCCACTCCAGATATTTTTCTGAAGACACTTATAAAATGGCTACAGAGCCTAAAGAATTAATGATTATTCCTAATGCGGTTCATGTAGATTTGTATGACAGAATAGAAGTAATTCCTTTTGATAAACTGGAAAACTTTTTCAGAACAAATTTAAAATAATCTTATGTTTAACTTTAAAACAATCAGAATTGAATTATAAAGAAAATATCTTCAGCAGATTACAGAATGGCGAAACGGTTTTGCCGGATGATCCTGAAATCCATCATTTGAGAGAAGCATTTTATGGAATCAAAAATAAGCTCAATCAGTTGAACAATTCTTCCGATCCGGATGAGATTTCAGAACTGTTAAGTGAAATTACAGAAAAGAAACTTGAAAATGTAACGGTTTTCACGCCTCTTTACCTCAATTACGGAAAAGGGATTACCATCGGCAAAAATGTGTTCATCAATTTCGACTGTACTTTTCTTTCTTTGGGAGGAATCACAATAGAAGACGATGTCCTGATCGGTCCGAAAGTCAGCCTCATCACAGAAAATCATCCTCTGGAACCTCAACACAGAAAAGGTCTTACGGGGAAATCTATCGTTATTAAAAAGAATGCATGGATAGGAGCCAATGTAACGATTCTGCCCGGCGTTACCGTTGGAGAAAATGCAGTCGTTGCTGCAGGAGCGGTAGTTTCCAAAGATGTTCCGGAAAATACAATTGTAGGAGGAATTCCGGCAAAAATTATTAAAACGATTGATTCCGTTTAAGTTTTTATTACCATGAAAAAAGCAGCATTTATCATTCCGGCTCTTATATTGTCAGGATGTCAATATCATAAAAAAGAAACAATGAATACAGCAGATCTATTTAAAAAAGGAGAGCCGCTTCCGGCAGAATGGTTTACCGGAAAAGCTTTTCTTACTCCCTTGGTTTCAAAAGATAAAAACAATAATTTTTCCGCAGGAAGTGTTACTTTCGAACCTGAAGCCAGAACAAACTGGCATACGCATCCCAAAGGACAGGTTTTACTGGTTATTGACGGAGAAGGTCTTTATCAGGAAAAAAGAAAAACCGCTCAGGTTATTAAGAAAGGAGACGTAATTAATATTCCTGAAAACACAGAACACTGGCATGGAGCAGGTTCCAAAACTTCCATGACGCATATTGCCATCACCAATTATGAAGGTGATGAGCAGGTTACGTGGCTGAAAGCGGTGATAGATGAAGAATATTCAGTCGCCATTCAGTAGGAATTTTTAAATGCAGCAGAATTGTTTTTCGATTCCTCCGGATCGGCTTGTTTTACGGCAATCTGAAGCATTTTGCCGGAAAATTGAAATTATTTGTGAATTCTTGGAAATTTTTTCTTCACTATTAGGCTGGAATCACCATAAAAGCTATATTTGCAGCCTAAATTTTAAAAATAATGAAAGAACTAATTGAAAAAATCAACGCAGAATTTGAAGCTTTCACAACTGAAGCAAACCAACAAGCAGAAAAAGGAAACAAGGCAGCTGGAACAAGAGCTCGTAAAGCAGCTTTGGAACTAAGCAAGCTTTTCAAGGAATTCAGAAAAGTTTCTGTTGAAGAATCAAAAAAATAGTTGTTCCCAAAACCGGCTTTTCAGTCGGTTTTTTTTATTTGAATTTTTACAAAGAAATTCAGTTTTTTAAATCATCGCTCTTATGTAGTCTTGACTTGTGGATTGTAAATCAAAAGCGAATCTCATTCACCCTTGACTTTTTCACCATTCACAATTCACCAGCAACCATTCACCATCACCAAACCCTTTCTGCGTTTTCCCATTTCCGCGAATCTCTTTATCTTTAGGGCTACAATGATTAATATGAAGATAAACAGATTTCTTGCATTGCCTGTTATGATGGCGATGACGCAATTTTCTCTGGCTCAGAATGCCGTTTCTCAGGAAAAACTTAATCCCGTAGTTCAGAATTTCGTGAATGAAGTAAACAATAATTCCCAGCTTGAAACGATGGCGTATGAACTTTTGGACGGAATCGGTTCGCGACTGATCGGAACTCCGGAAATGCTTGCAGCCAATGAATGGACGGCAAATAAATTGAAATCATGGGATATTGAAGCCAGCCTGCAACAGTTTGGAACATGGAAAGGATGGCAAAGAGGGATCACTCATGTGGATATGACGTTTCCGCGCATGAAAAGTTTATCGGCAACCCAGTTAGCATGGAGTCCGGCAACGAAAAAAGCGGTGGAAGCAGAAGTTATTATTCTCCCGAAAGTCTCTTCCAAAGCTGAATTTGATGAGTGGATGTCTTCCGTGAAGGGAAAAGTTGTTTTGATGGCACAATACCAGAAAATCGGTCGTTCAGACGATCAGATTAAAGAATTTGCCACGCCTGAACTGTATGAAAAGCTTAAAAAAGAGAAAGAACAGGCTTCAAAAGAGTATCAGAATTATATAAAAAGCATTGGCTATAATAACGAAACGCTTCCTGAAGCTTTGGAAAAAGCAGGAGCGGCAGGAATTGCGATTTCCAACTGGACAGGAATTATGGGAGCCAACAGAATTTTTGAGGCAAAAACGAAGAATATTCCCATGTTCGATATTGAGCTTGAAGATTACGGAATGTTGTACAGAATGGCGGAAAACGGCGCAAAACCTAAGATCAGGATCGAGGTGAAATCAAAAATCCTTCCCGAAGCAAAATCGTTCAACACCATCGGAATGATTAAAGGAAAAGAAAAACCTGATGAATACGTTATTCTTTCTGCGCATCTGGATTCGTGGGACGGTGCGCAAGGCGCTACAGACAACGGAACGGGAGTTTTAACCATGCTTGAAGCGATGAGAATTCTTAAGAAATATTATCCTGATAACAAAAGAACCATTATTGTTGGACTTTGGGGGAGTGAAGAGCAGGGACTGAACGGATCGAGAAGTTTTGTAGCAGATCATCCGGAGATTGTAAAGGGAGTTCAGGCGGTTTTCAATCAGGACAACGGGACGGGTAGAGTAGTAAACATTGGCGGACAGGGTTTTGTACATGCTTACGATTATCTTGGGAAATGGCTGAATGCGGTTCCTAAAAATATTAAAAGCCAGATTAAAACAGACTTTCCGGGAACTCCGGGTGGGGGAGGTTCCGATCATGCTTCTTTCGTCGCAGCGGGAGTTCCGTCATTTGGGTTGGGTTCTTTAAACTGGGGATATTTTGGCTACACATGGCATACGACAAAAGATACGTACGACAAAATTATCTTTGATGAGGTGAAAAGCAATGTAATTCTAACGGCAACTTTAGCGTATATGGCTTCAGAAGATCCCGAATTTTCGAACCGGGAAAAAAGAGCAATGCCTCTGGACGATAAAGGGCAGGTTACCCAATGGCCGGAAGTGAGAAAAGCGGTAAGGGATTTTAAGGATTATTAAATATATTTGCAAAAAATATAAGCAATCATGAAATTATTAAAACTAGGATTGGCGGTATTCTGTTTTGCAACAGCCAATACTTTTACTTATGCACAGGAAACTAATGAAGCCAAGGCAAAATCGATCATTGAAAAGGGAATTGATGCAATGGGCGGAAAAGAGCTTTTCAGCAATATAAAAACGCTATATACAAAATCCGCTACCATAACTGATGGGAGAAATGTATATTTTATTACTAAGGAAATGGCTCCCAACTTAGGAAGTTTTGAGATAGAATATGAAGGAAGGACTGTTTACCGTTCTTGGTTTGACGGCAGTACAGGCTTTGAAATGGTAAATGGTCAAAAAAAGTTGGCTGATCAGGAAGAATTTAAAGATAAACCCGGAAGGAAGTATATAATGAATGAACTGGCTTATCTGGATCCGTCATTATATAAAGTTGAATTCGTTGATACAGATAAAGCTGAAAATCTTCATAAAATAAAGGCAACAGCAACTGATGGCAGTGTAATTAATTTATTTTATGATACAAAAGATTTTCTTTTGAAAAAAGAAATAAAGGAAAATCCTGTAAAAAATTCTTTCTCTACCATTCTGTGTGAAAAATATAAAAAATTCAAAGATTTGGTTCATTGTTCAAAAACCGTATTGAGATCAGAAGACGGAGATCAGATTCTTAATTTAGTCGATTTGTCTTACAACAAAAATATTGACAAGAAAGATTTTAAATAAATAAAAGGCGATTCATCAATTGAGTCGCCTTTTTATTTAAAGTTGTGTATGAAGAAGCTTCCTGATCTCTTCCATTTTTATTTCTTTTACAATATAGGTTTTACAGATCTCGTTATTGAAATGCATATGAAAATCCATCCGCATGGATTTGTTTGATGATTCATTTTCTGGCTGTTCATAATTGATCCAAAAAAAGAAAAGATTTGCCAGACAAAGCAAATTTCTTGCAAATGATTTCAGAATATTGGGATAGTTACCGTAATCATCAATTACTTTTATTTTAAAAATCTTTTTGCCAAGAGTACATCCGAAAAAATGTTCTGTTATTGATCCTAAAACAATTGCACACGGAATTGAAAGAATCAGAGCTACAATAAGGGGTTTATGCAATATGAAAACGAAAAGCAGGGTAAAGGGAATCATGTCTATAATTTTAGAACACAATCTGTCCCTGCGGTTCTTTTCGTAGGTAGTATCATAAGGGATTTCATATTCAAAAAATTCATAGATACGTCTTCCTTCCGAATCAAAATTTCGGGTTGCCCTTCTTGTTGTTTTATTTTCTTTAAGCTCTGAAATTTTCATTCTACCATGTGTTTGCATTTCATTTCAACCTTTTGTGTTATGCTGAACAGAATTTTATTAGTAATTATAAAACCAAAATCATTTAAAATTCAGTTATTTTAGATTTTTCAACTCCACTTCGTTTCGCTCAAAATGACAATTTCGTAAATAAAATAACTATCTAAACAGACTTGAATTTAAAACCTTAATCATTCTTACAAAACCATACTCAGCTGAATTCTTTTTCTCGCTTCATCAATCTCCGTTACTCTTACCTGAACGTGCTGATGCAGTTTTACCACTTCGTTCACATCAGAAACAAAGCCGTCTTTTAACTGGGAAATATGAACCAATCCGCTTTCCTTGATTCCCAGATCTACAAAACAGCCAAAAGCGGTGATGTTATTAACGATTCCGGGCAGAATCATTCCTGTTTTTAAATCTTTGATGCTTTTTACATTCGGATCAAATTCAAAAACCTTAGCCGCTTTTCTAGGATCCAGTCCGGGTTTTTCAAGCTCTTTTAAAATGTCTTTGATTCCTAAAATTCCGATGTCTCCGGTAATGTAGTTTTCGGGTTTTACCAGTGCGATCTTTTCTTTATTGGCGATCAGCTCATTGGTTTTTATGCCTAAATCTTTTGCCATTTTTTCAACAATTACGTAGGCTTCGGGATGTACGGCAGAATTATCCAGCGGATTTTTGGCATTATGAATTCTCACAAATGCGGCTGCCTGCTGAAACGCTTTTTCTCCCAGTCTCGGAACTTTTTTCAATTGTTTTCTATCTTCAAAAGCTCCGTTTTCAGTACGGTAGTTCACAATATTTTCTGCCATTTTCTCGCCGATTCCCGAAACATAGCTTAATAAAGATTTACTCGCTGTATTGAGATTGATTCCCACAGAATTTACACATTTCATCACCGTAGAATCCAGTTCGTTTTTTAATTGGGTCTGATCTACGTCATGCTGATATTGCCCGACTCCGATAGATTTCGGATCTATTTTCACCAGTTCTGCCAACGGATCTGCCAGTCTTCTTCCGATGGAAACCGATCCGCGAACCGTCACGTCATAGCTTGGAAATTCTTCACGCGCAATTTTACTTGCAGAATACACCGAAGCTCCGGCTTCTGAAACAACGAAAACCTGTAAAGGTTTGTCGAATGCAATTTTTTTGATGAAAAACTCAGTTTCGCGGCTTGCGGTTCCGTTTCCGATGGAAATGGCTTCAATGTTATAGGCATTTACCATGGAACGGATTTTTTTCATTGCCATTCCGCTTTCATTTTGCGGAGCGTGCGGATAAATGGTCTCGTTGTGTAGCAGATCGCCTTTTTCGTCTAAACAGACTACTTTGCAGCCGCTTCTGTAACCCGGATCGATTGCCAGAATCCTTTTTTCTCCCAAAGGCGGTGCGAGAAGAAGCTGCGTGAGGTTTTCAGAGAAAATCTCGATGGCTTTTTTATCGGCTTTTTCTTTCGCTTCCTGTAGGGTTTCGTTGGAGATTGCGGGTTCCAGTAATCTTTTGTAGCTGTCTTTGATCGCCAGTGAAATCTGTTCCGATGTTTCATTGTTGGATTTGATGATGGCATTTTCAATAAAATCAATGGCTTCTTCTTTATCGATCCCCACATTGGTTTTCACAAAACCTTCGGATTCGGCTCTCAACATGGCTAAAAGGCGGTGAGAAGGCATTCTGTTCAGGCTTTCTTCCCATTCGAAATACTGCGAGAATTTCTGTGCTTCTTCTTCGTCTTTTTTGGCTTTCACTACTTTCGAAGTAACCATTGCTTTTCGCTGAAATAATCGACGTAGATTTTTTCTCACATACATATTTTCGTTGATCCATTCTGCCATGATGTCTCTTGCGCCCTGCAAAGCTTCTTCTTCAGACGCGACCTGATCGTTCAGGTATTTTGAAGCCAAAAACTGTAAATCCTGAACTTTCTGGCTCATAATCATTTTCGCTAAAGGTTCCAGTCCTTTTTCTTTCGCGGCATCGGCTTTGGTTTTCTTTCTTTTTTTGAACGGCAGATAAAGATCTTCAATTTCCTGAATATCAAAACTTTCTTCAATTCTCTGTTTCAGTTCCGGCGTTAAAGCGTTTTGTTCTTCAATCGATTTTAAGATGGATTCTTTTCTTTTTACAATTTCTTCAAACTGTTTACTGAGTTTTGAAATCTGTTCAATCTGTGTTTCGTCAAGGTTTCCGGTTTTATCCTTTCGGTAGCGGGAAATGAAAGGAATGGTGCAGTCTTCCGCCAATAGTTCTAAAGTGGCATTGATGCTTTTTTCGGATATGTTGAGGGATTGCTGTATGTATTGTGTTGTGTTCATTTTAAAATTTAAAGGGCTAAAATAATCAAAATGTATTTTGTAAACACATTTTAAATTTAACCATACTGTTTACAAAAGCTTTACTGTCTTATTTAAATTTAATAAAAAAAAGAAGATGGATGGTTTAAGATTAAAATTTTTAACCGTGCAATGATTAAAACTCAAAAAAATAAAAAAATGATTGTAATTATCTTAAAGTAAGATAAATATGCTTTGTTTGAAGATAAACTTTAAACTTTTTTACCACAAAAGATTTAAACACTTTAGTTGTTTAAGTTTAATACCTAAATGAAAAAAGAGCACGTAAGTTAAAAAAATCTTTGATTTTTTCTCTTTGCAGACTTTTGAAATACTTTACATAAATCCGATAAAGTCTTTTGTCTCTTTTGCGGTTAAATTTAAAATGAGTTTAAACTTGATATAAAGATTTTAATTGTATCATGTGTATTTAATAATTCTTATTTTAGCGGAAAGGTCAATAATGGAAACCCTGAAATTTGATTTCTTGATGTATGATAAGATAAAAGTGTGGGATGTTTTCTATTTTTGGTTCCGGAATTTAGAAATTCAGAATAAACTTTAAACAATTTAAATAATATGAAAAAACTAAGTGTTATTGCATTGGTTGCAGTAGGATTGCTTGCAGCGTCTTGTAACAAAGAAAAATCGGCTGAAAATGCAGCGACTTCTACTGAGCAGAAAGTAGCAGAAAGCAAAGGGGAAGTTTTGCCTGTAGATACGGTAGGTTCTGTGGTAAACTGGAAAGCATTCCACAAAGGAGGAATGGCTCCGCGTTGGGGAACTTTAATGGTAAAATCGGGAGATTTGAGCATTGAAAACGGAGGCGTAACGGCAGGAAACTTTGTGATCGACATGAACTCTATTAAAGTAGATCCGGCTTCTGTAACGGAAAAAGATAAAAAACCGGCAGACCTTGAAGCACACCTTAAAAATGCTGATTTCTTCGACACTGCAAAAAATCCGACGGCTGATTTCAAAATCACAAGCGTAGCAGATCTTAAGGAAGCTCCAAAAGATGCAGTAGCAGGTGCCAACAAAACAGTAAGCGGAAACCTTACTTTATCCGGAAAAACAATGAATGTAACGTTCCCAGCCAAAGTGGATGTAACGGAAAATTCAGCGGCAATCCAGGCTAAATTCACGGTGAACAGAGCAGACTGGGGAATTAAATTCGGAACTTCTGAAGCGGATCCTGCAGAATGGATGATCAGCAAAGACATCGAAATCGCTGTAGACGTAAAAGCTAAAAAATAATATTGTTAGATATTTCAGATTTGTAAAGCTGCCTTTTTTGAGGCGGCTTTTTTTGTGTTTGGGATTTATATCTTTGATCTTTAATAAAAAATCCCACGGAGTACGCAGGATTGAAGATTTTCTTCGGCTTTTAGCCTTATTGTGAATTGCTTTTCAAAATTATTAGTACAAATATAGACAAGTTTTTTAATTCTGATTTACGGAAAACCGTATAATTTTTATTATTTTTCTATTTATTTTTATAAAATACCAAAATTAATAATTATGAAAAAGGTTTTAGGAATTGACTTAGGTAGCAATAGTACCGGTTGGGCAATTAGAAATTTAGACTTAGAAGGTAATCAGATAGAAGATTTTGGAGTGATTACTTTTGAGAAGGGTGTTGCTTCAGAAAAAGGTAATGAATTCCCTAAAGTTCAGAAAAGAACAGAGAGTAGAGGTAAAAGAAGAAATTACCAAGCTGAAAAATACAGAAAGTTTGGAATTTTGCAATTTCTTATTGAAAGAAATATGTGTCCTTTGTCTATCGATGATTTTAATAATTGGAAAACTTACAGAAAAGGAAAGAAAAGAGAGTATCCTCAATCCGAAGAGTTTCTGAATTGGATAAGATTTGATTTTGATGGTGACGGTTTACCGGACTTTCATTTGTTTGGAAAAGACAAAAACGAGAGTTATTACATTTTCAGAGCCTTCGCAGGTAATCCACAATATAAAGATGTATTTACAAATGATCCTCAAATTTTAGGAAGAGTTTTTTATCAGCTTGTTCAAAGAAGAGGTTTTAAAGGAAGAGATGAGGAAGAAGCTAAGACTATGTTAACCGGAAGTGATAAGAACGGAACAAAAGGAAGAGATGATATTAAAGAATATTTAGATATATACAAAACTTTAGGTGCTGCGCTGTATCATTATCAAAAAAAAATGGGCGGAAGAATAAGACAAAGATATAACTTAAGAAAAGACAGTGAAGCAGAATTAAAATGGATTTGTGATTTACACGATATTTCTAAGGATGACTATTCTAAACTATGGAAAGCCATCATCTGGCAACGTCCTTTAAGAACACAAAAAGGCTTGATTGGAAACTGTATTTACGAAAAAGGGAAAAAAAGAGTGGCTGTAAGTCATCCTCTGTATGAAGAATATAGAACTTGGGTTTTTATTAATAACTTAAATATCATTCCACCTTTAGATGAAAATAAGCAGGAATATATTCAAGCTAAAATTTATCCGATATTTTATAAATCAAAACCTGATTTCGAACTAAGCGAAATTGATAAACAGCTAAAGAAAGACGGTGCAAAAAGAACATCAAAGCATCATGAAAAAACAAAAGTACTTTCCGTAAAATTGCTTAAACAATTTCAGGATGTTTTTGGAATAAACTGGCAAGACATACTAAAATGGGATATTAATAGAGAAAGAAGCTCACAGCCTGTCAAAAAATCTCACACCGCATATACTTTTGAAGACGTTTGGCACGTTCTAATGACCTTTGACGGACAGGAAAATCTTAAGAAATTTGCTTTAGAAAAACTAAATTTAGATGAAGAAAATGCGAATAAATTTTCTAAAATCAAATTACAACAAGGTTTTGCGACTTTAAGTCTTTCTGCGATTAAGAAAATTCTTCCCTATTTACAAAAAGGTTTCTTGTACAGCCACGCTGTGTATATGGCTAATCTGTATAAAATGCTTGGTGAAAATGAAATTTCTGAGACACTGATTAATCATTTTTCCGAAGAGATTTCTAAGATTTTAAATTTGGATTCAGCTAATAGAAAAAATGCAGCGATTGTCAATAGTTTGATATCGGAAATGCTTAATGATGAAAACCGTTATTATATTACTGATGAAAGAGATTTGGATAGTACTGAAAACAAACTAGTTTTAAAAAGCATTATTGATAATTACGGACAGGAAAGCTGGGATAAACTCGAAGAAGAAAGTAAAACAAATATTGTTACATATGTTTCACGAAAATACCTTGAGTTTTTAAAGAAATCTTTTTTTGATAAGAAAAATCTTTTTGTACAGCCTGAAAGAATTGATGAAAAGATATTTAATTTTTTAAAAGATACTTATCATATTTCAGAAGATATGAAGAAATATCTTTGGCATCCTTCTGAACAGGAGAATTATGCGAAAGCTGAAAATTATTTAGAATATTCGGTAGGAAAGAAAAAATATTACGTTAAAGAAAATAACAGAAGTGGTTTCTTAACAAGAAATCCCGATGCAGAGTTTGAAGGTCGGGAAATTAAATTATTAGGCAATCCTGAGCCACTGAGCAAAGGATTTAAAAATCCTATGGCGCTGAAGTCTCTACATAAACTGAAAAATTTGGTGAATTATCTTTTGCAGACAGGGAAGATAGATGAAGAAACAAAAGTGGTAATTGAAATTGCAAGAGAACTTAATGATAAGAATAAAAGAAAAGCAATTGAGATTTGGCAAAAGGAAAGAGAAAAAGAAAATGATGCTTACAGGAAAGAACTGGCAATTTATCAGGAACAGTTTCCTAATGTGAATCTTATCGATGAAGATACATTAGTCCGTAAAATCAGATTGTGGCACGAACAAAACAAAATTTGCCTTTATACAGGCAAGCCAATTTCCTTTTCAGACTTAATCATTGGTAACAAGTATGATTTTGAGCATACAATTCCTGCAAGTATCAGTTTTGATAACGAATTGAAAAATCTCACGATTGCCGACTCGGGATATAACCGTTTACAAAAAGGAAAGAAATTTCCGACACAATTAGTCAATTATGATATTGAACAGGTTATTAATGGTGAATTCTATAATCCAATAATCAGAAATATAGAATTTCTTTTTGGAGAAAGAAAAGTAGAATACAAAGAGTTAAAAGGCAAAACAGAGAGAATAGTTACTTGGAAGAAGATTGAGGAGCTTGAAAAACTATTTGATGAATGGAAAAAAAAGGCTTCTTATGCAAGTACAAAAGAGTACAAAGATTTTTGTATTGTAAAGTATCACACCATAAAAATGGATTTGGATTATCTAAAAGCCAAATTAGCCACTTTTACCATTACAGAATATAAAGCAGGATGGAGAAATAATCAGTTGAGAGATACTCAGATTATCACCAAGTACGCTTTGCCATATTTTAAGACCTTATTCAAAAGAGTTTCTGTGGAAAAAGGAGGAGTTACAGATATCTTTAAGAAAGTTTATAAAGTACAGTCAAAAGATTCTAAAAAAGACAGAAGCGTACACAGTCATCACGCTCAGGATGCTGCAATTCTTACCTTAATTCCAAATGCTTTTCATAGAGAAAGAATTATCAAGGCTTACCAAAATGAAATTGATAACAGAACGGGCAAAACCTATCACGAACTTCCTATGGATTGGGATAACTTTTCTGAAAATTATATTTTGGAGTTAAAAGATAAGGTTTTGATTAATAACCTTACAGATAGCCGAACGATTACTCAAACATCTAAAATAATAAGAAAAAGAGGTAAAATCGTTTACGACATAGATCAGGCGGGCAATAGAAAAAAACGAGTTGCCAAAGGTGATACAATTCGTGGACAGTTACACGGAGAGACTTTTTACGGAGCCATCAAACAGCCTTTAAGAGATGAAGACAACAAGATTTTATTTGATGAAAATAAAAAAATGATTCTTAAAGATGAAATTTATCTGGCTGTCAGAAAACCCTTGGTTTATAAAAAGGATGTAAATTCTCCAGGATTTAAAAGCCTTGAAGAAGTTGAAAAAGCAATTGTTGATAAAGATTTGTTTAAAATAATTAAAAAACAAGTTGAAGAAACAGATTTTAAGACAGCTTTGACTGAAGGTGTTTATATGCTTGATAAAAAAGGTAATAAAGTTAATAAAATAAGAACAATACGTTGTTTCGAAAATGGATTAAAATATACTACAGCAATTAAAGTTCATAATCACAGTTTTGTCTCAGATAAAGATTACAAAAAATCTACATTGGCAACTAACGGTGAGAACACGTATTGTCTGTTTTACAAAAGTGATGCAGGAAAAGCGATGAGAATTCTTTCAATTGTAGATTTGGCAGAAATTAAATTAAAAAATATTCAAAATCTTTTTACCGAGCCGGAGTTTTCAAGTTTTGAATCTGGTAAAGGAAAAAATATAATACAGTTACCTCTTTATTCAGTTTTAAAAAGCGGTGATAAAGTCTTGTTTTATAAAGAAAGTATTCACGAATTAAAAGATTTAGAAAAACCTGAATTATCCAACAGAATGTTTAAAATATATCAATTTGAAAAAGATGGTAGAATTAAATTCCGTCATCATTTGGCAGCAGGTATTGATACTGAATTGAAAAAGTTATATTCGGAAGACAAATCTTTCATAGTTGGAGCAGAACAGGTTTTTTTAAGACTTACACAAGGACAATGGAATTTTGCAATTGAAGGAAAAGATTTTGAGATGTATATTGATGGTACAATAAAATGGAATTTTTAATATGATCACCCGCTCCATCTACATCGGCAATCCCGCTTACCTCAAGCTCAAAGACGAGCAATTGAAAATTCTCTGTCCGGAAACCAAAACGGAAAAGGGGAGTGTCCCTGTGGAAGATTTGGGGTTATTGATGCTGGATCATTATCAGATAACCATTTCGCACCATCTGATTCAGAAAATGATGGGAAACAATGTTGTGGTGGTGAGTTGCGATGCCCATCATTTACCGCACGGAATAATGCTTCCGCTGTACGGGCATACCGAACATTCCGACCGGGTAAAAGATCAGTTGGAAGCCAGTGAACCGCTGAAAAAACAGCTTTGGAAACAGACGGTGGAATGCAAGATCGAAAACCAGAAAAATGTCCTGATGAAACTGGGGAATTACTACGAACCGATGATTGAATATCAGAGAAACGTAAAATCCGGCGATATAACGAATATGGAAGGAATTGCGGCGCAACATTACTGGAAATACCTCATCAGTCTGGACTTTTTGAGGCAGCGTTTCGGAGATTCACCCAATCAGTTTTTCAATTTTGGATATGCCGTGCTCAGAAGCATTGTGGCAAGAGCCATCGTAGAAACCGGACTGTTGCCTGTTCTTGGTATTTTTCATAAAAATAAATACAATCCGTATTGCCTTGCCGATGATTTAATGGAACCTTACCGTCCGTTTGTTGATTTACTCGTGATGCAGTGGCTGAAAATTCATCCGGATACCGAAGAACTGACGAAAGAATTTAAAGCGCATATTCTTCAGGTTGCAACCAAAGATGTGCGTATTGATGACAAAACAAGACCGTTGCTGGTTGCTGTAAAAACTACGGCGTCGTCGCTTTACAAATGCTACACAGGAGAAAAGCGGCTGATTTCCTATCCGGAATTGATGTAATTTTTTTATGGCAGCTTTATCCGCCTGTAGTTTATCCTGAGCGGAGTCGAAGAATAAAAATCTGCAAAAAGAGCTCCACTCAGGTCGGGCTGCAAACATTACGATAAACATACAATAGTCACCAAAAATGAACGCCGAAAGGTTTAATGCATACCGAATTATGTGGGTTTTAGTATTATATGACCTCCCGACCGAAACGAAAGCGAATATGAAAGATGCAAACCGTTTTCGGAAAGCTTTGATTGATGACGGATTTACTTTATTTCAGTTTTCGATGTATGTGCGTCATTGTCCGAGCCGTGAAAATGCAGAAGTTCATATCAAAAGAGTAAAATTTATGCTTCCTAAAGCCGGAAAGGTTGCCATTATGTGCATTACGGATAAACAGTTTGGAGACATCGAAATCTTTTTTGCCAGAAATAAAGAAGAACCGCCACCGACCTTCCAACAGCTCGAATTGTTCTGAATTTTAAATCCTGAAAACAAAAATAATCTACTGAAAACCAGTAGATTATTTTTTGAGGTTGTCCTTCATCACGAAGATAATAATTTTTGAAAGCAATTCACAACTGGGTTGCGGTTTTGAATTTCACAGCGTAGGTTGTCCTTCATCACGAAGATAATAATTTTTGAAAGCAATTCACAACTCATGTAAGGTCGCCATTCAGCGCAAGCCTGTTGTCCTTCATCACGAAGATAATAATTTTTGAAAGCAATTCACAACTTAAATTTGTTACTATTTTATTTGTGAATTGTTGTCCTTCATCACGAAGATAATAATTTTTGAAAGCAATTCACAACCAAAGGAACGGGAGTCCGTTACCATACAACGTTGTCCTTCATCACGAAGATAATAATTTTTGAAAGCAATTCACAACGTAATCGAGGTAGTATTCAAAAAAACTAACGTTGTCCTTCATCACGAAGATAATAATTTTTGAAAGCAATTCACAACTTACTTGCTCTTTGGTTGCGTCGCCGACCTGTTGTCCTTCATCACGAAGATAATAATTTTTGAAAGCAATTCACAACTAAAGTTGGTCAAACGCGCTATACAATTAAGTTGTCCTTCATCACGAAGATAATAATTTTTGAAAGCAATTCACAACTATGTTATAAACAACAATACAAGCATTGAAGTTGTCCTTCATCACGAAGATAATAATTTTTGAAAGCAATTCACAACTACTGCAGAAGAGTTAGAGCCGTTTACACAGTTGTCCTTCATCACGAAGATAATAATTTTTGAAAGCAATTCACAACAAAGGGTTTGCTATTGTTGTGAAGCTTTTCGTTGTCCTTCATCACGAAGATAATAATTTTTGAAAGCAATTCACAACCAAACTCCTGTTTAAAGCATCTGTTTCTGTGTTGTCCTTCATCACGAAGATAATAATTTTTGAAAGCAATTCACAACATATTAGATTCTTGTTGTTCTATTGCTGTAGTTGTCCTTCATCACGAAGATAATAATTTTTGAAAGCAATTCACAACCTTCGCCAAGTATTTTCTTTCAGTGGTTGGGTTGTCCTTCATCACGAAGATAATAATTTTTGAAAGCAATTCACAACCAAAAGATGTCTTTGTGTTGAGTAAGCATTGTTGTCCTTCATCACGAAGATAATAATTTTTGAAATCCGCAGCAGGAAAGGCGTAGGCGGATTCGACGAAAAGCGTTTGATTAAGCTAGGCTGAGTCAAAGCAATTCATATAAACTCGTCTTGTCTCAAAGATAATAGTTTTGAAATCCGCAGCAGGAAAGGCGTAGGCGGATTCGACGAAAAGTATTTGATTAAGCTAGGGCTGAGTCAAAGCAATTCACATTAAACTTTTGCTGCCCATAGATAATAATTTTTGAAATCCGCTGCAGGAAAAGCATAGGCGGATTCGACGAAAAGCGTTTGATTAAGCCAGGCTGAGTCAAAGCAATTCACATTAAACTTTTGTTGTCACAAAGACAATAGTTTTGAAAGCCGCTGCAGGAAAAGCATAGGCGGATTCGACGAAAAGGGTTTGATTAAGTTAGGCTGATTTTACAGACTATAAAAAATTAGCCATAACCGAACTACAGTCGGCTATGGCTAAAAAATATTTTAGTAAAAACGAAATTAAATTCCGTCGATGATTTCATTTAAAACCGTACTTGGTCTCATGGCCGCATACGTCTTGTAAGTATCTGTTTTATAGTAACCGTCAATATCCTGAGGTTTTCCCTGCGCACCAATTAATTCTGCGTTGATTACTTCTTCGTTTTCCTTCATTGCCTCTGCAATCGGAGCGAATTGTGCCGCTAATTCTGCATCAGCAGTCTGGTTTGCTAAAGCTTCCGCCCAGTACATTGCCAGATAAAAGTGAGAACCTCTGTTATCGATTTGTCCTACTTTTCTTGCAGGAGACTTGTCGGTAGCTAAGAATTTAGCATTAGCTTCATCCAGTGCGTCCGCTAACACCTGAGATTTTGTATTCCCCTGAGTTTGTGCCAAATGCTCTAAAGAAGCCTGTAAAGCAAGGAATTCACCTAAAGAATCCCATCTTAAATAGCCTTCTTCGATGAACTGCTCAACGTGTTTAGGAGCAGAACCTCCCGCACCTGTTTCAAAAAGACCACCTCCATTCATCAATGGAACAATAGAAAGCATTTTAGCAGAAGTTCCAAGCTCAAGAATTGGGAAAAGGTCAGTTAAATAATCTCTCAATACGTTTCCTGATACAGAAATGGTATCTTTTCCTTCTCTAGCTCTTTTTAATGTTTCCGTCATGGCGTCTTTTACATCCATGATTCTGATGTCTAATCCGTTGGTATCGTGATCTGCTAAGTATTTTTCAATTTTTTTGATGATTTCTCTGTCGTGTGCTCTTCCTTTATCTAACCAGAAAATAGCCGGAGTATCAGATAATCTTGATCTGTTTACTGCTAATTTCACCCAGTCCTGAATCGGAGCATCTTTCGTCTGGCACATTCTGAAAATATCTCCTTTTTCTACTTTCTGAGAAAGAAGAACGTTTCCGTTTTCGTCCTGAACTTCAATGATTCCTTCCGCAGAAGCCTGGAACGTTTTGTCGTGAGATCCGTATTCTTCAGCTTTTTGAGCCATCAAACCAACATTCGGAACAGAACCCATTGTAGTAGGATCTAATTTTCCGTGTGCTTTCATATCATCAATAACAGACTGATAGAAACCTGCGTAAGAACGGTCCGGAATAATACAAACCGTATCTTCTTCTTTTCCGTCTTTGTTCCACATTTTTCCGCCGCCTCGTACCAATGCAGCCATAGAAGCATCAACGATGATATCGGAAGGAACGTGGAAATTGGTAATCCCTTTGTCTGAATTTACCATCGCCACTCTCGGTCCGTTTGCCAGAGCCGCTTCAATATCTGCTTTAATATCCGCTTCCTGAGCATTTCCTTTTATTTTTTCGAAAAGATCAGCAAGACCGTTGTTTGGATTAACATCTAAAGACTTGAAGGTCTCTGCATATTTCGTGAAAACCTCTTTGAAGAACGTTTCTACAATCGCTCCGAAAATAATCGGATCGGAGATCTTCATCATGGTCGCTTTAAGGTGCGCCGAAAGAAGAACATTTCTGTTTTTTGCTTCTTCAATCGCTTCCTGTACAAAAGCTTTTAAAGCATTGAGATTCATTACAGAAGAATCAATTACTTCTCCAGCCTGAAGGTTGGCGAAATCTTTCAATTGCGTTTCAGAACCGTCGTTTCCTTTGAAAACGATCTTAAATTTTGTGGCATTTTCTACCGTTGTTGAGGTTTCAGTTCCGTAGAAATCTCCTCCGTTCATGTGCGAAACGTCTGTTTTGCTGTCAGAAGCCCAGTCGCCCATTCTGTGAGGGTTTGCTTTTGCATAGTTTTTAACGGCTTTTGGAGCACGTCTGTCAGAATTTCCTTCTCTTAATACAGGGTTTACGGCACTTCCTAAAACTTTGGCATATTTTGCTTTAATCGCTTTCTCTTCATCATTTTTAGGCTCAGCAGGATAATTAGGCACTGCAAAACCTTTAGACTGCAATTCTGCAATTGCTTCATCCAATTGAGGAGCAGAAGCTGAAATATTTGGTAACTTGATAATGTTGGCATCCGGTTGAGTCGCTAACTGACCCAATTCAGCCAAAGCATCACCGATCTTTTGATCATCTTTCAAAAATTCCGGGAAGTTGGCTAAAATTCTTCCTGCCAAAGAAATATCCGGAACGGCGATCTCAATGTTTGCAGATTTTGTAAAAGCTTTCACAATCGGTAAAAACGAGTGTGTAGCCAACATAGGAGCCTCATCCGTAAGCGTGTAATAGATTTTTGATTTGTCTGACATTATACTGTAATTTATTATTTGATTTTTTTAAGACTCACAAATTTAGTGATTATGATTGTTTTATTTAAACATTTGCATAAAAAAAGAGGCGAGAGCCTCTTTTTTAATTTTCAGTTTGATTCTGACAATATTAAACTTGGATTGGCAGAAGAATTAAATGTCTGCGAGATCCAGGTTCCTGTCTTACTATTAAATACATACGCTTTACTGCTATAGCTATCTACAAATGCAAAGTTACCGTTAGATTTTGTTAAACTTGGATTGGCTGAAGAATTAAATGCCTGTGCGATCCAGGTTCCTGTTTTAGTATTGAAAGCATAGGCTTTGGTATCATACATATCCATAAAGGCAAAATTACCATTGGATGAAACTAAACTTGGACTGGCAGAAGGATTGAATGCTTGTACAGTCCAAATTCCTGTCTTTGAGTTGAAAACGTAAGCTTTGGCATCATACATATCCATGAATGCGAAGTTACCATTGGATGTAATTAAAGTAGGACTAGCAGAAGCATTAAATGTCTGGGCTATCCAAGTTCCTGTTTTATTACTAAAAACATAAGATTTTGCGCTATATGCATCAATAAATGCAAAGTTACCATTGGACGTAACCAAAGTTGGGCTTGCATAGGTATTAAATGTCTGAGCAACCCAAGTTCCTGTTTTACTGTTGAAAACATATGCTTTGGCATCATAGGAGTCAATAAATCCAAAATTTGAAAATTTATTTTCTACAATATCATCATTTAAGGATGAGCCATTAGAGTTCATGTTTATCTTATCAGCTACCATAGCATAAGGCACACTCATCAATTGATTTACCCCGACATTCGTATAGTTAGAGCCTCCTGCAGGATCCATTTCCACTTTTACAAATTTAGCATTGGTTCCCCAGTTGATCGCTCCAAAGTTTCCTGTAGTAGCCGTTCCCTGTCCGATGTTCAGGTTTACCAGACCTTTGGCGTTGGTAGTTTTGTTTTGAGTTTCTGTATATAAAACCGTTCCGTTGGCTGCATTATCCAGAATGCTGATTCTCAAAGAAACGTTTCCGTTAGCAAT
>NZ_QEHP01000097.1:0-5328 GCF_003094695.1 Chryseobacterium sp. HMWF035
CAATAATTTAGCGTAATAATTTTATCAATAAAAAGTGATAATTACTGTTGTGTATATCACTTTTTATTTTTTTATTTGTTGATTTAAAACTAAAATGCGCAAAAAGTTTAAACACAAATTTACTTATTAACAATTAAAATTTATAAGAATGAAAAATTTTAAAAAATTATCTCGTGAAAACCTAAAAGCTGTAAAGGCAGGACAAGTTTACATAGCAGAAACTTCTTGTGGTTTTACTGCTACAACTAACCAAAATTGGACATTTGAACAAGCGGAAGCTTGGTTTGAAGCAATTGAAAAAAATTATTGTAAGACACCAACATATAGTGGTTCTGATGTTAAGAATCTTGCATAATTAATTTATATTAATGCACTTATAGTGATAATAATTAATCTATAAGTGCAGTTTTATTATAAAAATGTTGCCTATGTATAACTATCAGAAATTATTTCTATTATTCGTTTTATCATTTAGTATTTTATCGAATGCTCAATCGTACAAAAAAGATATATTACGTGGTGAGTTTACTTATCTATTAAAGGCAAAATTCGATACGCGAAAAGATCATAGAGATGAAGAATTATTCTTATTACAGGTAGGAGAAAATCGTGCATTTTTTGCCAGTGCAGTATCTCTTAAAGGAGATTCGGTAATGGCGAATTCTAAAACTACTACAAAGAATTCCGACGGAAGTACAACTTTTGGTTGGAAAAACGGTGCAATGATTCCCAAAACTAATTTTAATTTTACCATCATACAATCAAATGAAAATATACAATATTTTGATTTTGCCGGAATGTCATTACTTACCTACAAAGAGCAAATAATAAAAAATTGGAAACTCGTAGATGAGGGGAAAATAATTAATACTATTCATTGTAAAAAAGCAGAAGTAACCTTTAAAGGAAGAAATTGGATTGCATGGTATTCCCCCGAAATTCCATTTCCGTATGGTCCTATGAAGTTTAGCGGATTACCCGGATTAATTATAAAAATAACAGATGATAAAGGAGATTTTGATTTTGAAATCGTAAAAGCAGTATCTGATTCTAAATTAAAGGGTAAATTCGTTAACGTGAAAAAAAACAGATATACAGAAGCTGTTGAAACTACACAACCTAAATTGAAACAAGCACAAAGAAATTCTTCTGGTGTTCTCGAAAGCTATGGAATCACAACGACTTTGGAGGGAAAAGAAATATTAAGACAAAGAGAAAAAGAAAGAGAAAAACTAATAGATGAAAATAAAAAATATGCAAATCCTTTAGAATTAGAAAACTAAAACAAAAACTCTTCCGTTAATCTTTTATCATCGTCTAATCTTTCAATGAGTTTTTCAAGCCCTTCGAATTTAATTTCATCGTGAAGAAAATCTCTGAATTTTACGGTAATTTCTTCATCATAAATATCTCCTTCAAAATCAAGGATATAAACTTCCACAGTTAGTTTTTCGCCATTTACGGTCGGATTGGTTCCAACGCTCAACATTCCTTTATACTGCTTATTTTTCACAAAAACTTCAACAATATAAGCTCCTTTTTTAGGCAAAAGTTTAATCGATTCCGTTTCGATATTGGCGGTAGGATAACCTATTGTTCTTCCGATTTTTTTTCCGTGAACCACCGTTCCGGATACAGAGTAGGAGTATCCCAACATTTCATTGGCTTCCTTAATATTTCCTGCTGAAAGTGCATTGCGGATTTTTGTAGAGCTGATGTTATTCTCGTGAATATTAATGGCTTCCATCTGTTCAACTTCAAAATCCAGTTCCTTGGAAAGTTTCTGAAGAAGTTCAAAATTACCACTTTTATTTTTTCCGAAAGAATGATCGTAACCGATGATCAGATATTTTACATTCAGTTTTTCAATTAAAATCTGTCGGACAAATTCTTCTCCGGTTAAATTTCTGAATTCTTCATCAAATTCTTTTAGAAATAAATTTTCAATGTTGTATTTTTCCATCAAAAATTTCTTTTCTTCTAATGTATTGAGGAGTTTGAGATTTTCATCAGGATTAAAAACAAATCTTGGATGTGGCCAGAAAGTAAGAACGGCAGTTTCCAGATCGTTCTGTGAACCTACGTTAATTAATTCATCAATAATACTTTTATGCCCAAGATGAACCCCGTCGAACATTCCCAAAGACAGTGCTAATGGCTTCTGAGAGGTATAATCTTTAAAATTTTTGAAAACTTTCAAACCGGAAAAATTTTGACTGCAAATATAGGAAATTATGTAACAAAGTATCAATATAACAGTTTGCCAATATTTTAATCTATACTTATTGGCATATTGCTAAATTCATAGATTGTTAGACTTATAAAAAAGTATGATAAAAATCTGTTTTTTACCAATTGCAGGTTTATGAAGAATCATTATATTTGCACCAAGAAAAAATTTAGCAATGGCAAACCAAATTAAAGGTAAAATTTCTCAAATTATTGGTCCGGTAATCGACGTTGTCTTCAGTGATGTGGAATCTGTTCCAGCGATCTATGATGCGTTAGAAATTACAAAAGAAAACGGTGAAAAAGTAGTTTTAGAGGTAGAACAGCATATTGGCGAAGATACAGTAAGATGTATCGCAATGGACGCTACTGACGGTCTTAAAAGAGGGCAGGACGTAATCGGATACGGAAATCCTATTATGATGCCAATCGGTGAGGCTGTAAACGGAAGACTATTCAACGTTGTTGGTGATGCTATCGACGGACTTCAAAATATATCTAATGAAGGTGGTCTGCCAATTCACAGACCAGCTCCAAAATTTGATCAGCTTTCAACTTCTGCAGAAGTTTTATTTACAGGTATCAAAGTAATCGACCTTATCGAGCCTTACGCAAAAGGAGGTAAAATTGGTTTGTTCGGTGGTGCAGGTGTAGGTAAAACCGTATTGATTCAGGAGTTGATTAACAATATTGCAAAAGGACACGGAGGTCTTTCTGTTTTTGCCGGAGTAGGTGAAAGAACGAGAGAAGGAAATGACCTTTTGAGAGAGATGTTGGAATCTGGAATCATCAAGTATGGTGAAGATTTCATGCACTCTATGGAAAACGGAGGTTGGGATCTTTCTAAAGTAGATTTAGAAGTAATGAAAGATTCTAAAGCAGCATTCGTTTTCGGACAGATGAACGAGCCACCTGGTGCAAGAGCGAGAGTAGCACTTTCCGGTCTTACATTAGCTGAGTACTACAGAGACGGTGGAGAAAGCGGACAGGGTAGAGACGTACTTTTCTTCGTAGACAATATTTTCCGTTTTACACAGGCTGGTTCTGAGGTATCTGCACTTTTAGGTCGTATGCCATCTGCGGTAGGTTACCAACCGACACTAGCTTCTGAGATGGGAGCGATGCAGGAAAGAATTACGTCTACTAAAAATGGTTCAATTACTTCAGTACAGGCGGTTTACGTACCTGCGGATGACTTAACTGACCCGGCTCCTGCAACAACGTTTGCTCACTTGGATGCTACAACGGTACTAGACAGAAAAATTGCTTCATTGGGTATTTATCCTGCGGTAGATCCATTGGCTTCTACTTCAAGAATCCTGGCTCCTGAAATTATTGGTGAAGAACATTATAACTGTGCACAGAGAGTAAAAGAAATCCTTCAGAGATACAAAGCGCTTCAGGATATCATCGCGATCCTTGGTATGGAAGAACTTTCTGAAGAAGACAAATCAGTTGTTTACCGTGCAAGAAAAGTTCAGAGATTCCTTTCTCAGCCTTTCCACGTAGCAGAACAGTTTACAGGTATTCCTGGATCTTTGGTAGACATCAAAGATACCATTAAAGGATTCAACATGATCATTGATGGTGAATTGGATCACTTGCCGGAAGCTGCTTTCAACCTTAAAGGAACCATTGAAGAAGCAATCGAAGCAGGACAAAAAATGTTAGCTGATAACGCATAATAATGCTAATTGCTGATAGCCAATAGCTATTAGCCAAAAGCCAAAAGCAAATAAAATGAATATAAAAATTTTAACACCAGAATACGTAGTTTTTGAAGGAGAAGTAGACTCAGTATTACTGCCTGGAAAAAATGGTGAATTCCACATCATGCAAAACCACGCAGGAATCGTTTCTTCTTTAATCGGTGGTAAAGTAAAATTGTATGCTAAATCTATCGATGAAGCCTATTCAAAATACTTTACGAGAGAGAATGAGAAAGATTCAGTTTTCTCTTATCCTATCAAAAGCGGTGTTGTAGAATTTAATCATAATAAAGGAATTATCCTTTGTGAATAATTAAATGAAAAGCTAAATATATTTTCAAGAAAGTGTAACAATTCGTTACACTTTTTTTATTTTTGTATGAATTTGGTTTTATGAAGGGATTTTTAATTATTTTATTTTCAGTTTTCGGGTTGCTTTTCAATGCGCAGACGGTTAAAATTAAAAGAGGAATTGTGGATCTTGAAGGAATTCATGTCGCAAAACTGTCTTATAAAGGAGGAATATATACTTTTATGGATCTTAAAGAAACTCCAATTTATACCATAGAATTTGTAGATAAAAGTGTAGTGGATTCTGTACGCGACAGTTACATCAAGCTTAAAAGAATTTATAATCAGGACAAAACACTCGATCTGGACTATATTTCGCCATCTGCATTTTCAGGGGAAGAAAAATCGGCAGCTTACACCTGTGTTAAAAGTCTGAAGATCATTGACGAAAGAGGGATCAACATCAAAAACCTAGACGAGCTTTTTAAAAATTCACCTAAAAGGAAGCTTGATACCAAAACAAAAGATGCTTATACCATCCGAACTAAAATTGATAAATTAAATATTACCGTCAATAATGTAGGCGAAATTTTAAGTAACGGAAAACCAGTGGGTTATTTTACCAATTTACCGGCAAGTTTTGGTTCCGATGACACAGTTACGGATAAAACATTTGTTGATATTGAAATTTATGATGCCAACAGCAAATACATCGGAAAATACATCACAACAACAAAACAGATTAAATCTGCGGGAGGAAAAACCTTTACTCTGTACCGCGAAATGTCCGGAAGAGCATCTCTTTTAAAATTCCCTACCTACAAAGCCATTGCGGAAAGAATGGCCATTATGGATCCGAACTTTATAAAAATTCAGGAAAAAGTAATTGTGGGTGAAGTCACAAAAGACGGTGTTCAAAAGTAAAAATCATCAATAGGAACGGGCTTTAGCCCGTTTAACACCGATATAAATTCTATTGGCTTTAGCCAAAACTTAAAAAAGGGTAATGTACTGAAAAATAGTTGGTGAAATTCAGGATATATTTTAATAAATTATGCACGTTAATCCGAAGAGGACAAAAGCACTGGTGGAGATCAAC